>NZ_JBIKJI010000044.1:0-13552 GCF_044361065.1 Flavobacterium sp. | reverse complement strand
TAAATAAATTACCATCTCATTAAAATTGTAACTTTCTCCAATAGAGGGAGCAAAAAATAAAAAGCCTTTACAGCAATGTAAAGGCTTTTTTATTTTGTAATTAACACTTATCGTTTAACACATCTTTCTTGAACTCTTCTATTTGATTTTTCATTTCCTTAATTTCCTTCAACTTCTGTTCAAGAGAAAGTAATTTTTCGTCAAGAATACTTAATTTTTCGTCTTTAGTATATTTATTGTTATACCAAGCATCTATAACTTGTCCAATTTCTCTTATTGTGAAACCAATTGACTTAGCATCGCTTATGAATTCTAATTTTTCAATTGTTTCTTCATCATAGTGAAAATAATTGTTTGTTTTGATAGACTCATCGCGCTTTCCTTCAATCAATCCTGACTTCTCGTAGAAGCGAATCGTGTGGGCAGAAATCCCAGTTTTCTTAGCTATTTCATTTATTAACATAATGCAAATATAAAAAATATTAAAAAAATAACAACTATAGACTATACTCTAATGTTGTAGGTTTGATTTTATACTACTAAGTTTGCACTAAATTAAAACATAATCATATGAAAAAAACAATTTTAATTACAGGATCTTCAAGTGGAATTGGGAAATCAGCCGTTATTGAATTTGCAAAAAATGGATGGAATGTAATTGCTACGCAAAGAAATCCTGAAAAGGAATCTGACTTTAAGACCTTTGATAATGTCAAACTTTATCCTTTAGATGTTACGAACCTTGATAGTATCAGTAAAGTATTTCAAAATGTTAAAGCAGAATTTGGAACTATTGATGTTGTTGTAAACAATGCAGGGTATGGAGTGGATGGCGCTTTTGAAGCAATGTCTGATGAAGTAATTGAAGACCAATTTAACACCAATGTATTTGGATTAATGCGTGTGACAAGAGAGGCGATAAAAGCGATGCGTCCTTCCGGTGGCGGAACAATTATTCAAATTTCAAGTATGGGTGGTAAAATAACGTTTCCATTATATAGCATTTATCATTCAACAAAATTTGCAGTTGAGGGTTTTACAGAGTCATTACATTATGAATTAGCACAATTTAACATTAAATTAAAGCTTATTGAACCTGGTCCAATAGCAACTGATTTTTATGGAAGAAGTAGAAAATTCATTAAGCCTGATTATACAAGTGATTATGATGTATTTATTTCAAAATTTAATGCAGCAGCGTCAAAAGTTATAAATGATGCAGAGGGACCTGAAGTGGTTGCTAAAACAATTTTTATAGCCGCAACAGACAATAGTAATAAAATGCGATATGCTATTGGGAAGCCCGGTCCAATGCTATTAAAGCTTAGAAAAATACTTTCCGATAAATTCTATTTCTTACTTGTTAGAAAAAGCTACAATATTTAACTATTTGTTTTTCTTATAGTTAAGTAAATATCATCGCATTAAAATTGTAACTTTCTCCAATAGGGGGAGCAAAAGAAAACCCGATACGAAAGTGTCGGGGTTTTTATTTTAGGTAAATATTATTAAATAAGTCTCAATGCAAAATTAGTTAACAATTACTTTTTGATTGTAATGAACGCCATCAACAGCAATAGATATTAAATAAACGCCTTCATTTGTAATGGGATGTATGACAATTTCATTTATGCTATTTTGCAATGAAATAGATTTATTCTCCAACAATTTACCTTCTAAATTATATATTGAAAGAGTTGCTTGCTCAATAGTTTCTGGGGAATTAATTTGTAAAATTCCATTTTTTGCATTGTTAGTAGCAATTTTAAATTGTTCTTTTGAAAAATGTGTAGTATTCAAAATCAATCCAGTCCATGACTGTGCCACACTAACCAATCCGGCTCTTCCAGTTGGCGTAGTATTGGCAGTAGTATTTTGTCTAAATACAAGTCGGTCCAAATTTCCTGATTGGTCAGTCCCTGCGCTTGTAGTTGCATCAGGTGTGGTCGGCACTCCATTTGCTATTACTGGATTTACATACAAGTTTAATTGATCGTCTGCTACGCCAGCAAGCTGTGAGTATTTAAATATTAATAATAAATCTTGGTTAAACGCATAGGTATTGGTGGTATATACCGTAGTATTTGTTTGAGCGCCTTTGCCGATTCCGACAGTAAAGGTGTTAGCTGACACTGTTTTGATGAAAACTCTAAAAGTCGTGTTAAAACCATTACCACTATTTACTCTAAAAAAATCATTTGGATTAGTAGCTGCACTGCTAACATTGATCATAAATCCTACATATAGGTCACCCGAAGTAACAGGATTAAATAAAGTGCCACAACCATCTGTATCCGATAATAATTGTAAAGATTTGGTTGAGGTACCATAATTAAGATAACTGAAACCAGGAGTTAGTACTTTTGCATTAACACACAACGCACCAGTACAAGCACCTGTTCCACCATTAGAGGAATTATTAGTCCAAGTTCCTTGACTATTTAATTGACTGTTAACGGTATAATTATTTAAATTATCTTGGAAAATAGTTTGAGAATGCCCAAAAAAGAATCCTACTAAAGCTAACCATAGTATCGTTGTTTTCATAAATGTTTTTTAACAAATATAATAATAAAATTATTTTGTACAAATTTGTAAATTATATACCATAATGAAAATTAATTAGGTTGGAAATATTAAGTATAATTCGGTTTATTTAAAAGTCTTACCTAATTTTAGAATTTTTCAGTTTAATAAAGATTACGATTGCAAAACAAAATCCCGATTACCTCGGGATTTTGTTTTATAAACTTGACTTAAATTGTTCTAAGAAACGAACATCGTTTTCATAAAACATTCTAATATCGCCAATTTGGTATAATAGCATAGCAATTCTTTCTATTCCCATTCCAAAAGCGTATCCGGTATATTCATTCGGGTCAATGCCACAGTTTTTCAACACATTCGGATCAACCATTCCGCATCCCATAATTTCTAACCAACCTGTTCCTTTTGTAATTCGGTAATCGGTTTCTGTTTTCAATCCCCAATAAATATCTACTTCAGCGCTTGGTTCTGTAAAAGGAAAGTAAGACGGACGCAATCTGATTTTAGATTTTCCAAACATCTCTTTCGTAAAATATAATAGCGTTTGTTTTAAATCGGCAAACGACACATTCTTATCAATATATAAACCTTCTACTTGGTGGAAAATACAATGTGAACGAGACGAAATGGCTTCGTTACGAAAAACCCTTCCTGGAGAAATGGTTCTAATTGGTGGTTTGTTGTTTTCCATATAACGAACCTGCACAGATGAGGTATGCGTACGTAACAAAACATCTGGATTGGTTTGTATAAAAAACGTATCCTGCATATCGCGTGCCGGATGATATTCTGGTAAGTTTAACGCGGTAAAATTGTGCCAATCGTCTTCTATTTCTGGTCCTTCAGACACATTAAAACCAATGGTTGAGAAAACATCTAAAATTTGATTTTTTACTAATGAAATCGGATGACGCGAACCAATATTTATTGGATTACCCGGACGAGACAAATCGCCAAATACGTTAATAGATTCTGTTTTAGTTTCAAGTAGTTCCTGAATGGCTTTTACTTTCTCTTCTGCCGTATTTTTCAACTCATTAATTACCTGACCAAATTCTTTCTTTTGTTCGTTTGGTACGTTTTTAAATTCGGCAAAGAAATCTTTAAGCAAACCCTTACTTCCTAAGTACTTAATACGAAATTCTTCTAAAGTACTTTTGTCTTCAGTTTGAAACGCTTTAGCTTCTTCAATATGTTGTTTTATCTTGTTTATCATCGTAAAAGGGTAATAAGCTACAAATTTATGTATTTTTTAGCGATTAGTGAAAAGTGATTTGCATTTAGTTTCAACTCAGCACTAATTAATTATCTCTTTTTCTAAAAAATAATTTACAATGGCTTCTTTCATTAAAACCGATTGTTCTCCTGCTTTTAGTGCTGGTAATTCTTTTATTACTTTATAATGAGGCCAGCCCTCTTTATCGAAAAATTCAAATTCGTAATATCCGTAAGGCTCTAATAGTTTACAAATAGCAATATGCATTAGGTTTACTTTTTCGTCCTTTTTGAATTCTATATTTATTTTGCCTAATTCTTGCACGCCAATTAAATAAATAATCGCATCTAAATCTAATACTTCACCATCGGCAAATTTATCAGATAAAAAAGTTACTACTTTTTCCCAGCGTTCTTTTAATTGTATATCTCTCGACATTTGTATTTAGTTTTTTACAAAGATAGTATTTGAGGTTTGCATTTTGTAGTTTTGTTTTTATAAAATAAATATAATTTATGGAATTTATTGATATTGTTTTTGCCGTCTTATTAGGGTACAGTATATATAATGGGTTGAAAAATGGTCTTTTTGTAGAAATAGCTTCTTTCAGTTCTTTAATTGTGGGCATTTTTGTAGCGATAAAATTTTCACATATTGTCCGATTGGCTTTAGAAGAAAAAATAAAAACCAATCCAAAATACATTGAAATTATTGCTTTTGCTATAACTTTTATTTTAGTACTTATTGCCATTCATTTATTGGCTAAATTTTTTACAAGTATCGCAAGTTTTGCTTATTTAGGTTGGTTAAATAAATTGGGAGGTGCTGTTTTTAGTATGTTAAAAACCATTTTAATGTTAGGTGTTTTATTGAATTTACTTCAAAGAATAAATAGTAATAGTGTGTTGGTAAAAGAAGAAACGTTGAATAAATCGCTTTTTTATCAGCCCGTACAAGAAGTTTCTAAATTTATGTCGCCAAATCTTGAAAAATGGTTCGAAGAAGTAAAAGAAAGAACAAAAGAAACACCCGAAAACGAAAAAACTTCTGATTCGTTGCGTATAGATAAAAAGGAGTAATTCCCCACAAATTTTATTATTCACTCACCCATTTAAAACCCACTCTCGGAATATTTTCAATAGCTAAATTCGGTGTTTCTTTAATTATTTTTCGTAAACGAGAAATAAAAACATCCAAACTTCTGCCTAAAAAATAATCGTCGGAACCCCAAAGTTCCATTAGAATTTTTTCGCGTTTTAAAACTGTATTTGGGTTGTCTAAAAACAGTTTTAGTAATTGTGCCTCGCGTTCTGTAAGCGTAATTTTTGTAGTTTCGTTTTTTATTAAATAATTTTCGGGTTCAAAAACAAAACCTGAAAACTCATATTTTTTTAGGACTTTTTCAGTGTTTTTTTGACTTCGGTGTAAAAAGACTTCAATTTTCAAGATTAGTTCTTCAATCGAATACGGTTTCACCAAATAATCATCCGCGCCAAGTTTTAAACCTTTGATACGATCTTCTTTCATCGTTTTTGCCGATAAAAAAATAATTGGAATTTCCTGATTTCTTTTTCTTATTTCGGTAGCCAATTCAAATCCATCCATTTCAGGCATCATTATATCCGTCACAACAATATCAAACGGTTGAGAACAAAAGGTGTCTAAACCCTTTTTACCATTACTGCAATGCACCACATCAAAATATTGTTCTAAATTATCAACAGTTAAAAACGCCAGCGTTTCTTCATCTTCAATATATAAAACTTTCTTTTTACTCATAATCTTTTTGATTAATTATAATCGTAACAACAATTCCTTTTTCAGCATTATTAGCGATGGTTATTTTCCAACGATGTAAATCGCAAATCTTTTTCACATACGACAAACCAATACCAAAACCTTCAATATTTTTAATATCTTGACGAGTTACTCTATAAAATTTATCGAAAATAAAAGGTAAATCTTTAGTTGGAATTCCATAACCGTTATCTTTAATCTGTATAGAAAGTTGTTGGTTGATTTCAGTAACGACAATTTCAATTTTAGGCGATAATCCTGAATATTTTACCGCATTATCTACTAAATTAAATAAAATATTGTAGATATGAAATTCATCTGCTTTTAAAACATATTTTTTTGTGGTTATTATATCGATATCAATTTCCTTATCATATTTTAATAGAATATTGTCTTTCACTAAGTCTAAAACGGGTCTCAATTCAAATGTAGCTTTATCAATAAGCATTTGTTTGCTTTCAGTTTTAGCTACATATAAAATCTTTTCAATATGTTCATTTAACCTTTTTGTTTGATTGACAACAATTTGATTGTATTTTTTCAGTTTCGGATTTTCTTTTATCTCGTTTTGTTCTTTTACATAATTTGATGCGATGAGAATGGACGCCAAAGGCGTTTTAAATTCGTGCGACATATTATTAATAAAATCTTTTTGTAATTCTGTGTATTTTTTTTGCTTTAACATCAGCACAACAGAATACACATAAATAATTAATACCAGAAACAAAACAGTAGTAAAAATCCAATATTGATTTAAATTTTTAAAATAATTTTGTTCAATATCTGGGAATCGAATGGCAAAATAATACGTGTGTTTTGGGTTTTTGGTAAAACAACTTGGGCATTTAATAGGTTCTTTTTTGCCATTACTATTGATATGATTGCTAAATGCCATTTTATCCGAAGAGCAATTATATACAGCATATTCAAAATCAACATCTAAATTATTTTTTTCAAATTCTGAAATTAAATAATGTTCTAAAATGGTGTTTTCAAATTCATAATTTACATTAACCGTAAAATAATTTCCGGACACTTTTTCTACCTGATTGGCAACTAATAAACCTGTTAAATTATCTTTATATAGTTTTTCTAGTACATCTTGTAATGCAAAGAATATTTTATCTTCAGTATCTTTTTTTGCTAATTTATGGGCGTTATTTATTAAAAACAATTGCATAATAATTACTCCTACAATGGCAAGAAATCCTATTATTATGACAATATTAAATCGAGATAATTTCATTTGTATTTTAAATTTTTAACGATATTAAGACAAATTTTTAAGCGAAATTAATCATTAACAACTCATTAACACAATAAATACTACCGATTAACAACATTATTTAAAAAAATAAATACATTTGTGATGTTAATCAACAACTAATTTAAATATAATAATTATGAAAACAGTAAAATTACTTGCAATTGCATTATTTATGGGCTCACTTTCATTTGCTCAAACTGCTGCTCCAGCTCCTGTAGCTGTTCCAGCTGCACCACAAACACCCTCTCAAATGAAATGGGAAAAAGAAACACACGAATTTGGAACTATTGAACAAGGAAAACCAGTATCTTATGAGTTTACTTTTACAAACACTACAAACAAAGATGTTACTTTAAAAGATGTAAAAGCATCTTGTGGATGTACAGCAACTAATTACACAAAAACAGCTATCAAACCAGGTGAAAAAGGAACGGTAACAGCTACTTACAATGCCGCATCAGGTGGTGCTTTTCATAAAACAGTTACGGTAATAACTAGTGAAGAAAATGCTATGCCGAAAACAATTACAATTAAAGGAACGGTTAAAGTTAACGAAGCGCCTGTAGTAGCTACCCCAGCTTCAAAATAATAAAAAATTAATTTTTTAAATATTAGTCCCGATAAGTTTTTACTTATCGGGTTTTTTTTATGGATATTTTCTACACTTTATTTTTAGAGGTACTACTTGAGTCGCTTTATTTATTTCCTTTGCTAAATCATTAGTAAATAAGACAACAAATAAACAGGAATTTAAAGTGTGTTTTTACAAAAAAAGGAGTTCTAATTAGAACTCCTTTTTATCTTTATTTTGCTAGCACAATTTTCTTGGTTGTTTTAGAACTTCCGTTTTCTATAGTTATTATATAAACTCCATCCGATAAATTAGAAATATTTACATTATCTACAGCGGTTTTCATTTCTTTAGTTGAAATTATTCTGCCTTGTATATCATATAATTTTACTATTGAATTACTTTCTAAATTTTGATTACCTAAATCAATGTTTACGAAACCTGTTGTTGGATTAGGATATATTTTTAAGTTAGAAAAAGTTGTGTCTTCAGTTGCTAGCGGCACTTGAATGTTACAAATTTCTAGTTTCACGGCACTAATTGTTCCACCATCTCCTGGGATAAAGTCATCTACGGTTACTGTCCATATTCCATCTGCAATTAATCCATTTAATGAAGTTAGAGTTTCAGAAGGAATTACGCTTCCTACTAATGCAGACGTCGAGGTACCACAAGCAACTGGTGTACCACTATCATCCATTGTACAATTTACATTATCATTGTTGTCACAAGGTTGGTCTAAAAGTAATATTACAGGACTTCCAATAGAAGCAGGTCCGGTTAATTTAACTTTTATATCTTTTATGTAAGTATGATTTATATTTAAAGAAACGTTTAAATCTCCAATAGTTAACCCGCCTGTAACTACAATAGGTACAGAAGCTGTTGCGTTTGCTGTATTTGCTATTGTTGCGTTTGAAAAATTTGTTGCTAAAAATTCATTACCACAAGATAAAACACTAGTTTGAAAGTTATTTATAGTTGCGCTAGATACTGTTGCTGCTCCACATCTGTTTGATGGTATTACTCTCCAATAGTAAGTAGTCTGTTGGTTTAAATTAGATACTATATAAGAATTTCCAATTATATCTGTGACATTTAGAAATGTAGTTGCAAAAGTTGGAGAAGTAGAAACTTCTAATCCGTATGATTCAGCATTTGCTTGTGCATTCCAAACTAAATTTACAGTAGTGGAAACACCAACTTGACTTATAGCTGGGCTAGAAGCTACTATTGGCGAAAAAGTACTACTAAATGTTTTTAGATTTTTATATCTAGTTTCAGTTTCTATACCATTATTACCTACAATACCCAAATTGTAATTTCCTGGATTTACAGCAGATAAATTTGAAATTGTAAGCGTAACGGGTCCGTTAGTATTTCTAGAAGAGGGTGAAAAAACTGCAGTTGCGCCACTAGGTAAACCAGTTGTTGAAAAATTAGTTGTTGCTGTGGTAGTTCCAGATTGAGTATAGTTAAATGTAAAACTAGCTTGTTGATTGTTACAAACTGCAACATCATTAGAAGTCGGAATAATTGCAAAATCAGATACAACCCCCGTAATTATTAATGAAAAGTCTTGTTTATTGGTAACAAGGTTACCTTTGTGAGTAACTGTAATAACGTAATCTCCAGCGTCTGGGGTATCTATTTTTACTTGTTCTACATTATCAATATTATTATCCCCAATTCTAATGGCGTCAAGAGTTGGGTCTGAATCTAATTTCCAAGGGAAATATGTTGTTCCGTTTCTTGTGATTCTAATATCTAAATCGTTCACAAGTGCACGAGTTAAATCGTTAGCCGGCCTTTGTCCAGTATTTGCCTTTCCAGGAACATCCGTCCAACAAGCAGTTGCCATTAAAGGAGTTGTTCCTAAAGACTTTACTGTAATTGTATATGTTTGTCCTTGATTTAGTTTTTCTTCAGAAATCCAGGCGTTTAATCCATTAGAAGTAATAGCTTGTGCGGCTGCTTTAGCATTCAATAACCCCCAACCAAAAATTATATCAGGTCCAATATTACCAGAATCATCTGCGGTATGACAAGCTAAACCTTTTAAGGTAGCTGCTTTCATAAATTTTGCAGTTAAATTATTATGATGTTGTTGTAAAAGCAATAAAGTTCCAGTAACATTAGGTGAAGCCATCGATGTTCCAGATAATGTAGTAACCGAGGTGTTAGATCCATTACTAGTTGATGTTAATCCTGTCCCGTTACCTGTTAAATCCGGTTTTATTCTTCTATCATCAGTAGGGCCCTGACTACTTGAGCTATTAATTTGTACAGGAGATAATATATCTCCAACTGAATTCACAGAAACATCAAGGCAATTTGCTATAACTAAATTATTTTTAGCTGTTTTATTTCCAGTAAGTTTATCAATACCATATGATATGGGATCAACATTAAAATCTTCTAATCCTGAATTACCTGCCGACGCCACCATTAAATAGTAAGGTGCTAAATAAGCAACTTCATCCCAGTTTTTTGCCGCTGAATCATAAGTACCAATGTACCATGAGGGCATTGAAGCGCCTTGAGAGTTTCTTAAAGGCACACCATAAGAATGGTTTGAAATAAGCATCCCTTCTATAATTTCATCTAGAGCTTCTGTTATATCATTTGTCCAATTAAAAGTTCTTCCAGTAGCCTCGTAAGCCATTCCTCTATGTGCTAAAATTGAACTATTGGCAAGAACTGTTCCAGTTACGTGTGTTGCGTGTAGATTGTATGTTGTACCTCCTCCGTCATCAACTGAAACTACCCTTCCTCCAAAATGATCGTGTTCTGCTCTAACCGTACCTTCATCCCATACTCGTGCTACCATTCCTTGACCATTTAGGTTAAGCCCTAAAATACCACCAGTGTTTAATTGTACCGCTCTAGTTGATTTTGCGGCTGCCTGATTTTCAGACGCGAAATATATTGGATAGCCATCTGGAGTTAGTTTCATTAATTGATGAAAATTTCCTTTTTCATCAGTATAACTTAATGGGATGTTATTTTTCAAAGCATAAGCATAAGCTATTGTTCTTTCCTTTTCTTCTAAAATTTTAAATTCCTTTGCTTTACTTTTAATTAGCGCAACATCGTAATCTTTAGTGATATTTATAATATCTTTTTCAGATTGAGTATATCCGAAAAAACTTGTGCATACTAATAAAAGTAGTAATATTTTATTTTTCATATTAATTTATTTTTAGGCAACTTTATGGTTCAGGTAAGCAAATATATTGATTTAAGTTATAATTACAATATCTTGATATTAAATTACTAAACTTTAACATTTGTTTTCTAACACATTAATTTATATTTAACTGTGTGTTAATTACAAATTTGAAAAGAAATCATTTCCTTTATCATCGGTAATAATAAACGCTGGGAAATCTTTCACCGTTATTTTACGAACGGCTTCCATGCCTAATTCTTCAAAATCCACGACTTCTACGGATAGAATATTTTCTTTTGCTAAAATAGCAGCAGGACCACCAATGGAACCCAAATAGAAACCGCCATATTTGTTACAAGCATTCATTACATCTTTGCTTCGGTTTCCTTTAGCTAACATAATCATGCTTCCGCCAGCGGCTTGAAATTCGTCTACATAAACGTCCATTCTTCCTGCGGTTGTGGGGCCAAAACTTCCTGAAGCCATTCCGTCTGGAGTTTTAGCAGGTCCTGCATAATATACGGGATGATTTTTGAAATACTCTGGCATTGGTTTTCCAGCATCTAATAATTCTTTAATTTTTGCATGTGCAATATCACGAGCTACAATTAATGTGCCATTTAATTTTAAACGGGTTTTAATTGGATATTTCGATAATTCGGCCAAAATTTCCGACATAGGTTTGTTTAAATCGACTTCTACAGCTGGCTCTAAATGAGGTGCAGTTGCAGGTAAAAACTGTCCTGGATTCGTTTCTAATTGTTCTAAGAAAATTCCGTCTTTCGTAATTTTTCCTTTGATATTTCTATCTGCAGAACACGAAACGCCCATTCCTACAGGGCAAGATGCCGCATGGCGAGGTAAACGAATGACACGAACATCATGAGTTAAATATTTTCCACCAAATTGCGCTCCAATTTGACTTTCTTGACAAATAATTTGTACTCTTTTCTCCCATTCTAAATCGCGAAACGCTTGACCCGACATGTTTCCTGATGTTGGTAAATTGTCATAATAACCCGCTGATGCTTTTTTGACCGTTGCTAAATTCGCTTCTGCAGAAGTGCCGCCAATTACTAAAGCCAAATGATATGGAGGACAAGCCGCTGTTCCTAAATCCATAATGCGTTCACGAACAAATTCTTCTAATGATTTGTCATTTAATAACGATTTTGTTTTTTGATATAAGAAGGTTTTGTTGGCCGAACCACCACCTTTTGTTAGAAATAAGAATTCATACGAATTTCCTTTTTTAGCATAAATATCAATTTGGGCAGGAAGATTTGAACCGGAGTTTTTTTCTTCAAACATCGAAATTGGTACAATTTGCGAGTAACGAAGGTTTTTATTTTGGTAAGTATTGAAAATTCCTTTCGATAACCATTCGCCATCTTCCACACCGGTGTATACGTTTTCCCCTTTTTTAGCAACCACAATAGCAGTTCCAGTATCTTGACAAGATGGCAATTGACCTTCTACAGCTACAGCCGCATTTTGTAATAAATTATAAGCCACAAAACGGTCGTTGTCTGTTGCTTCAGGATCTTCTATAATGTTTCTAAGCTTTTGTAAATGAGCTGAACGCAACATAAACGAAACGTCATCCATTGCTTCTTGAGCTAATAATTCTAATCCTTTTGGGTCCACCACTAAGATTTCTCTATCTCCAAGTTGTTCTACTTTTACGTAATCAGAAGTTAATTTTTTGTAGGTTGTATCGTCTTTTAAAATAGGATACGGGTCTTGATATAAAAAGTCCATTTGTTTGAGTTTTGAAGCGTAAAGTTAAGGATATCACACAAGCTTTCCAAAAGTTTTCTGTTTCACCTGCAAGGTCTTTTTTTGACCTTGTAGGTGTTTATCAATACCTTGAAGGGTTATTTCGTATTTTGTTATTTAATAGCTATTTATGTTTAAAACAATTTTTTTATTCTAGCTTTTGCTTTTCAGATAATATTTCATTTTTAAAATCGTGACAATAAATAAAATTGTCTATATTTTCAAATAAATGAACCACTTCATTTCTTAATAAGTGAGTTGGTTTATCTGAAAGAATTGCTTTGTAGGAAGAAAAAGAAAAGCTTTTATAATCTAAATCCAAGTGATGTTTTGGATTTAGATGAATATACTGAATTACATTTTTTAAATATTCTTCATTTTCAATTTGTATTCTTTTGAAATGTTTTTCAAATAAACTTCCAGTTCTATTATTTTGTTTGTTAAATGCTTTTGCATAAGCGTTAAATAAATTCGATAGTGCTTGTGTCACATCTTTTTCATTATTAATTTGAAACACAAAATGAAAATGATTATCCATTAAGCAATAGGCAAAAGTTTCTACTTTACGTTCTAAATATTTTAAATATAGTTTTAGAAAGTAGCGTTTATTTTCATCAGTATTGAAAATGGTTTCACCATTAATACCTCTGTTATAGATGTGATAAACTTTGTCTTTTTCTAAAATTTCAAGTTTCATTTGGCGTTTATTTTTCATCTATAAGGTTTCAATAACCTTTTTGGTCTTTCTTATTATTGGTTTATTTTTATAATTTTATACCTACAAGGTTTTGGAAACCTTGCAGGAATTAGGAGATTCACCCTCTAAAAAAACCAACTTGCTACTGCAATCGCAGCAATTACACAAATTAAATCTACTAATAGCATAATTCCTAAAGTGTATCGGGTGTTTTTTACGTTAATACTTCCAAAATAAACGGCTATTACATAAAAAGTAGTTTCTGCACTGCATTGAAAAATAGCGCTCAATCTTCCGGTTAAAGAATCAACTCCAAAGGTATTCATAGCGTCAATCATAAATCCTCTTGAGCCACTTGAGCTGAAAGGTCGTAACATAGCAACAGGTAACGAATCGGTAATTTGTTTGCTTACGCCAATATTGGAAAAGACAAAAGAAATTCCGTTGCTTATAATTTCAAACAAGCCACTATTTCTAAAAAAAGAAATGGCTACCAACATTCCCAT
>NZ_JBIKJI010000184.1:0-3574 GCF_044361065.1 Flavobacterium sp. | reverse complement strand
AAACAATTTAATTATTCAAAAGCCGATTCGACTCAAATTTGGAACGATTATAAAAAAGTATTTCAAGAACTCATTCCTCAAACATTAGATAGTCTTTTATCCAAAGAAAGAAATCTATATTGGCCTTCTTCTCCTTCCATTGGTTGGGGAAGAAAAGAAAGTTTAACCCAAGGCGATTCGCATTATTGGGGCGTTTGGTGGGGCAAAGAACCGTTTGAAATGTACAAGAAAAAAGTAGGCCGATTTATGAGTGAATATGGCTTTCAAGGGATGCCAAATTTAGAAACGTTGCAAAAAGTAATTGCTAAAGAAGATTTGCATTTTACTTCAGAAGCGTTTAAAAATCATCAAAAACATCCTACTGGTTTTGAAACTATTACAGAATATATGACCCGAGATTTTCCTGTGCCAACTTCTATGGAAAAATACAATTATGTCTCGCAATTACTGCAAGCTTATGGAATGAAAATCGCAATTGAAGCGCACCGATTAGCGAAACCATATTGTATGGGATCTTTATATTGGCAATTAAACGATTGTTGGCCTGTGACTTCTTGGAGCACTTTGGATTATTACGGCAATTGGAAAGCGGCGCATTACCAAGTCAAAGAAAGTTTTGCTCCGATACTTTTAGCAGTAACAGAAAATGCGGATGGATATTCAATTATTGGAAGTAACGATAATTTGGAAGTAAAAGAAGGATTGGTAACCGCTAAGTTACTTGATTTTTCTGGAAATGAACTTTGGACTGCTTCAAAGGAATGTGTTTTGAACGTTGAAAGAAATACAACTTGTATGCAGATTTTGAATACAGAATTGCCAAAATTTGTAAAAGAAAAAACAGTTTTGCAGATTGAATTTACTAGCAATCAGAAAAAAACTGTTGCGCATCATTACTTTGTAAAACCAAAAGAGTTACAACTAGAACAACCAACTATTGAACTAAAAATAGTGGGCGAAACGCTTATCGAGCTTAAAACAAATACACTTGCAAAAAACGTGTACTTACAAGCAAAAAATGCTTTTTTTGAAGAAAACTATTTTGATTTACTTCCTGGAATTCCAAAGATAATTAAGACCGAAAAACCAACTCAAGAAATTAAGGTATTGTCTTTATTCGATACTATGAATGAATAAAACATAAAATAACTCCTCAATTGAGGCGTTTAAATTTTTAAAATAAACCGTTTATTTCGGCATCTATTCTATTTATGATGTTTCCAAAATCTTCAGGATTGTTTACAAAATCTATATCATCCACATCAATAATTAATAATTTCCCTTTTGTGTAAGTAGTAACCCAAGCTTCGTAACGCTCATTTAATCTGCTTAAATAATCAATAGAAATAGAATTTTCATAATCCCTTCCGCGTTTATGAATTTGCCCTACTAAATTTGGAATAGAACTTCTTAAATAGATTAGCAAATCTGGTGCTCCCACTAAACCTTCCATCAAATCAAAAAGTAATTTATAATTGGTATAATCTCTATTAGACATTAAACCCATTGCGTGTAAATTGGGTGCGAAAATAAAAGCATCTTCATAAATGGTTCTATCTTGTATGGTTTTTTTACCTGATTTTCTTATCTCTAAAATTTGTCTGAAACGACTATTTAAAAAATAAATTTGCAGATTAAAACTCCAACGCTCCATTGAATGATAAAAATCATCCAAATACGGATTGTCATCTACATCTTCAAAATGCGGTTCCCATTTAAAATGTTTGGATAACAACTTTGTTAATGTAGTTTTTCCAGCGCCAATATTTCCTGCAATAGCTATATGCATATGTTATTTTTTTATTTGATAGGTACTTAATTGATAGTTTGTAAAAATAGAAAAAAATCCATCTGTATAACAAAAATTTTCAATCAATTTTTCATTAATATTAATTCTTGTTGATAACTGATTTTCAAAGGTATAATAATATATTTTATCTTCAAAAAGATAAAAAAAATCGGTTTGACTTAAAAAGAATACTTTTTCAAAAGGCATTATTTTACCCAAACTTTTTATTTTTCCAAATTTAGAAATCGAAAAGGTGTTGTTTTCATTATCAATCCAATACAAATAATTATAATCCGATTGCGAACACTTAATGTTTTTAATTGGGTTAGATAAAAATTTAAATATTTTAGAATTTAAATTATACAATCCTATTTGTTGACTTAAACTGTCATAAAACCACAATTCATTTTGAGAAGCGGGCTTTAAAAACTCGCAATTAATTTCCGAAAAAATAGCAGTCTTAATTTCGTTAAGCTGGGCATCTAACAAAACAAAAGCATTGTTTTCTTTATAAAAAATAAGCGTTTGTAACATATTAAACGTTTCTACACTTGAAATTTTTCCAAAGTTATTATTTGCGTAGTTTAACGTATCGGATTTACTAACTTTATATAATGTATTACTCTTTGAAAAAAAATGTTTATCTGAAAGGTCATTTCCCCAAAACACTTCATAATTAAATAGCTTTGATGCTATCTTAACTGACTCAATATTTTGAGCTGAAGAATAAAAAGTGATAAATAAAAAAAATAGTGAAATTCGCATATAATGAATATTAACACAAAAATAACAAATTATAATGTAACTAATAGCTATTTTTAGAGTCTAATAGTGAATAAAATTAACTAAAATATGAAAAAAATATTTTTAGCCGTATTGAGTTTAACAACTTTTATGGCCACTGCACAAAAAGATTTCCAAGGAATGGCGGTTTACGAATCTAAAACATCAACATCAGAATTTGCAAAAAACTTTGATGGAAACAAAGATATGACGCCAGAAATGAAAAATCAAATTATGGAAAGAATGAAAAAAATGTTTGAAAAAACATTCGTTCTTAATTTCGATAAATCGGCCTCGATATATAAAGAAGAAGAAAAACTTGATGCACCTGGACAAGGAGGTGGCGGAAGAATGATGGCGTCTTTTATGGGCGGTGGCGGAACGTATTTTAAAAACGTTAAAGAAAAACAATACACCGTTGATAAAGAAGTATTTGGAAAAGAATTTTTAATTAAAGACTCGTTACCAAATTTAAAATGGGTACTAAGTGACGAATCTAAAAAAATAGGTGATTATACTTGTTTTAAAGCTACAGCTGTAAAAGAAGCTAGTAAAACGGATTTTAGAAATTTTAGAAGAAAAAAAGAAGAACCAAAAAAAGATACTGAAGAAGGCAAAACAGATGAAAAGGCTACCGAAGAGAAAAAAGAAGAAAAGAAAACCAACTTTTTTGCCGAAATAGATATGCCAAAAGAAGTTACTGTTACCGCTTGGTACTGTCCAGAAATTCCTGTAAACCAAGGTCCAGATGAATATTGGGGCTTACCAGGTTTAATTATGGAAGTTAACGATGGCAAAACCGTAATTATGTGTTCAAAATTAGTACTGAATGTAAAAGAAAAAATCGAAATTAAAGCGCCAACTGGTGGTGATAAAGTCACTCAAAAAGAATATGACGATATTATGATTAAAAAAATGAAAGAAATGAGTGAAATGGGCGGCGGACCTGGATCAAGAGGTGGTATGCAAATGAGATTTTCTAGATAAGATAGCAACTTTAAT
>NZ_JBIKJI010000183.1:0-3585 GCF_044361065.1 Flavobacterium sp. | reverse complement strand
TATTTAGATTGCAAAAACGAAGGACTTACAAAATTAGAAGCTTCGCCAGTAATTGCAGAGCGATTAAATATTGGAAGAATATTAAAAAGAGCCTCTAAAAACTTTGATGGAGGATATGCTATGGCTGGACTTTTAGGCCACGGAGATTCTTTTGTGGTTAGAGATCCTAACGGAATCCGACCAGCATATTATTACCAAGATGATGAAATTGTAGTAGTAGCTTCAGAGCGCCCAGTTATTCAAACGGTTTTTAACGTAGCATTCGAAGATGTGAAAGAATTAGAAGCGGGTGATGCTATTATCGTTAAGAAAAACGGAAATGTTATTTTCGAAAACATTAGAGAATGTGTAGATAAAAAAGCCTGTTCTTTCGAAAGAATTTATTTTTCTCGAGGAAGTGACGCTGAAATATATCAAGAAAGAAAATTATTAGGAAAATATGTTTTTCCGAGTGTGTTGAAAGAAATTGAAAACGACATACATAATTCGGTATTCTCATTTATTCCAAATACAGCGGAAACTTCTTTTTACGGAATGGCTGAAGCGGCTCAAAAATTCTTAGACGAACAAAAAGTTAAAGACATTATTGCGCAAAAAGACACTTTAGACGAAAAAGGATTAAATGAAATTTTAGCCGAAAAAGTGCGTACCGAAAAAATAGCTATTAAAGATGTAAAACTGCGTACTTTTATTACGGAAGATAGCAGTAGAGATGAAATGGTTGCACACGTTTACGACATTACATACGGCGTGGTAAAACCAACAGATAATTTAGTAATTATTGACGACAGTATTGTTAGAGGTACAACATTAAAACAAAGTATTATTAAAATTTTAGACCGATTACATCCTAAGAAAATTGTAGTAGTTTCTTCTGCTCCTCAAATTAGATATCCGGATTGCTACGGAATTGATATGAGTACTTTAGAAGGTTTTATTGCTTTTAAAGCGGCATTAGAACTTTTAAAAGAAACCAATCAGTATCAAATTGTAGAAGACGTTTATAAAAAATGTAAAGCACAACAAGGTTTAAAAGATACAGAAGTGGTAAATTATGTAAAAGAAATATACAATCCTTTTACAGATGAGCAAATTTCAGATAAAATGGCAGAAATGTTAACGTCAAAAGATGTGAAAGCAAAAGTGAAAATTATTTTCCAAAAAGTAGAAGATTTACACAAAGCGTGCCCTAAAAATTTAGGCGATTGGTACTTCACTGGAAACTATCCAACGCCAGGAGGAAACCGAGTGGTAAATACGGCTTTTATCAACTTTTATGAAGGAAATGGAGCGCGTGCTTACTAAAAAAGTGCATTTCATCGAGAATATTAGCAATACAACAATTATTTTGTTTTAGTAAAATATCTTGCCATACTTTTACCTCACCAGAAAATTAGTAGGTTAAGTTTTATGGTAGATTTGGGGCAAAAAGGGTGAAAAGAAATTTTCGCCTTTTTTATTTTATATACTTTCCTCTCAAATCTTTTTTATTTTTTCACTTTTTGTTGTTGAATTTACTAAATTCGCTAATGGAAACTTAAATTTTCCTAAAAATGAAAAACACACTCCAAAACACGTATAATTTTATTTTTGAAGAAAGTTTGATAAATGAAATTTTAGAAGTATCTAAAATTCACAATTTCAATGAAGGTGATATTATTATAGATTTTAATGAAAATATTAAAAATATGCCTTTAATGTTAACTGGGGCCATTAAAATATTACGTGAAGATTTTGATGAAGGCGAACTGCTTTTATATTTTATAGAAAAAGGAGATACTTGCGCAATGTCTATGCAGTGTTGCTTAGGAAATGCCAAAAGTGAAATCCGCGCCATAGCAGAAACTGACGGTCAGCTAATTTTAATTCCGGTAGCAAAAATGAACGAGTGGCTTGGTAAATATGCTACTTGGAGAAATTTTGTATTTAACAGCTATAATATGCGATTAAAAGAAATGTTAACTACAATTGATCATTTAGCATTTATGAATATGGATGAACGATTACTAAATTATCTTTTAGAAAAATCAAAAATAAATACTTCCAATCAAATTCACAATACTCATCAAGAAATTGCTTACGATTTAAATACATCAAGAGTTGTAATTTCCCGAATTTTAAAGGCATTAGAAAATAAAGGAAAAATTAAATTGAATCGTGCATATATTGAGTTGTTGTAATCTAACTTTCATACACTAAAATATTTTTTCCACCTATGTAACACTTGTTACTGTACACTATTTTTAATGCGTTTACATTTGCCTCATAATTAATTTAGGATTATGAAAAAATTTAAACACACTATTTTAAGTTCAGCAGTATTATTTTCTGTTTTTGGATTGGCACAAGACACGCTGTCCATTTCTAAAAACGATATTTCTAAGAAAATAGCTTCAACTAATTTACAAGTAAAAATTGCCGAAAAAAATGCCCAGTCCGCAAAAGCAGATTACAATCAGGCAAAAGCAGTTTTCTTGCCAAATATTTCGGTTTCACACACCGGAATTTCAACTACAAATCCATTAATGGCATTTGGTTCAAAATTAAATCAAGAAATTTTAACCGCTTCTGATTTTAATCCAGCGTTGTTAAATGACCCTGCCAAAACACAAAATTTTGCAACCAAGTTTGAAATTCAACAACCATTAATTAATGTTGATGGTTTTTATGGAAGACAAGCCGCTAAAGCCAAAATGGAGGCGTTTCAATTACAAACCGAACGTACTAAGGAGTATTTAGAATTAGAAGTTTCTAAAGCATATATGCAATTACAATTGGCCTATAAAGCCGTTAAAGTTTTAGAAAAAGCAAATACCACCGGAAAAGCCAATTTGAAATTAGTAGAAAATTATTTCAAACAAGGTATGTTGCAAAAAACCGATTTGTTAAACGTACAAGTTCGTGTAAATGAAATTGCCAATCAGTTGCAATATGCAAAAAGTAACGTGCAAAATGCTTCAGATTATTTAGGGTTTTTATTAAACGAAGACACGCAAGGAAAAGTGTATAAACCATCTGAAGCGTTAGAAAACACCATTTCAATTGAACCTATAAATACTACTTTATCCGAAAACAGAAAAGACATTCAAGCGATGAGTAAATCTTCTGAAGCGTATGCAAAAATGTTACAATCTTCAAAAATGACGTTTTTACCAAGATTAAATGCTTTTGGAAGTTATGAAATGTACGACGCAACTGTTTTAGGAACATCGGCAAAAGGCTATTTAGTTGGCGCTCAATTATCATGGAATATTTTTGATGGTTACAAATCTATTGGAAAATATGAAAAAGCAAAAGCTGAATCTCAAAAAGCAGATGTAGAAAAAGAGCAATATACGAAACAAAGTCAATTGGAATTAAACAAAACAAATCGCCAATTATTAGATTCGGAAAACAAAGTTAATTTATCGCAATTGGCTTTCGAGCAATCGCAAGAAGCGTTCAGAATTAGACAAAATCGATTTGCACAAGGTTTAGAAAAAACAACCGATTTATTACAAGCAGAAACACAAATGATTCAAAAAGAATTAGAGCAACTGCAAGCGGTTTTTGAATATAATTTCACCAAACAGTATTTACAGTTTT
>NZ_JBIKJI010000043.1:0-13608 GCF_044361065.1 Flavobacterium sp. | reverse complement strand
AACTACTCAAGTAAACAGAGGTTTCAGAATTCAAATGAACTCTGCTATCGGACCTTATAAAGGAGGAATTCGTTTTCATCCTTCTGTAAATTTAAGTATTTTAAAATTCTTAGCATTCGAACAAGTTTTCAAAAACTCATTAACTACATTACCAATGGGTGGTGGAAAAGGTGGTGCAGATTTCGATCCAAAAGGAAAATCAGATGTAGAAATTATGAGATTTTGTCAAGCGTTTATGACAGAATTATCAAAACATATTGGTGCTGATACGGATGTTCCTGCTGGAGATATTGGTGTTGGAGGTCGTGAAGTAGGTTATATGTTTGGTCAATATAAAAGATTAAGAAATGAATTTACTGGTGTATTAACAGGTAAAGGAATTTCTTTTGGAGGTTCACTTATTCGTCCGGAAGCAACAGGTTACGGAGATGTGTATTTCGCAGACAGTATGTTAAAAACAAAAGGTAAAAGTTTTGCTGGACAAACCGTTGTGGTTTCTGGTTCTGGAAACGTAGCACAATATGCGGCTGAAAAAGCAACTCAATTAGGTGGGAAAGTAGTAACTATGTCAGATTCTTCTGGATATATTTATGACGAAGCTGGAATTGACGCTGAAAAATTAGCGTATGTAATGGAAATTAAAAACGTAAATTATGGAAGAATTTCAGATTACGTTAAAAAATATCCATCGGCAAAATTTGTTGAAGGAAAACGTCCTTGGGAAGTAAAATGTGATATTGCATTACCTTGTGCAACTCAAAATGAATTAAACGAGGAAGAAGCAAAAACATTAGTTGCAAACGGATGTTTCTGTGTGGCAGAAGGAGCAAACATGCCAACTACTCCAGAAGCGGTTATTGTGTTTCAAAACGCAAAAATATTATTTGCACCAGGCAAAGCATCTAATGCTGGTGGTGTAGCCACTTCAGGTTTAGAAATGTCTCAAAATTCTTTACGTTTAAGTTGGTCTTCAGAAGAAGTAGACGAAAGATTAAAAGGAATTATGAAAAACATCCACGAAGCATGTGTGAAATATGGTTCAGACGGAAATGGTTATGTAGATTACGTTAAAGGTGCTAATATTGCAGGCTTTGTAAAAGTTGCAGATGCTATGTTAGGTCAAGGTGTAGTTTAATAAGTGTTCAGTTTGCAGTAATTAGTAAACAGAACAGAGTATTTAAAATAAAAAAAGCAGTTTTCATTTTTGAAAACTGCTTTTTTTATACTAATAACTGAACACTAAATACTAAACAATTCCGTTCCATTCATTATAAAACTGTTCTAAAAACGTTTCCATAAAATTATGTCTTTTTTGAGCCAATTTTTTACCTGTTTCCGTATTCATTTTATCTTTTAACAGCAATAATTTTTCGTAAAAATGATTAATTGTAGGCGCAGTTGAATTTTTATATGCTTCTTTTGAAAGCGACAAATTCGGAACGATTTCTGGATTATATATTTCTCTGTTTTTAAAACCACCGTAATTGAATGTTCGAGCAATTCCAATAGCGCCAATCGCATCAAGTCTGTCAGCGTCTTGCACAATTTCCAACTCTTTAGAACTGAAGTCTTTTTCGAAATTACCACCTTTAAATGAAATATTTTCAATTATAGCCACCACGTGAGAAATAGTTGATTCCGAAACATTTTCTTTTGTTAAAAAATCACGAGCTGTTTTTGGACCTATAGATTCGTCGCCATCGTGAAATTTACTATCGGCAATATCGTGTAATAAAGCTGCTAATTGAATTACCTCTATATTGCAAGTTTCTTCTTTTGCAATTAGCAAAGCATTTTTATAAACACGCTCAATATGAAACCAATTATGACCACTTTCCGCATTTTCGAGTTGCTTTTTTACGAAGTTTTGTGTGTTTTCTAGTACTGACATTTTAGTATGGATAAAAAATTCCAAACTCTTTAGGAATTTGGAATTTATATTTTTGGGATTAAAAAATTATCTAATTAAAGCAGGTTCTACCCATTTAAAAATTTGACCTTCTTCTGGAATGATTATTCTTTCAGATATTTTTTTCATTCTTTCTGGTAATTTCATAAGATAATCTCTTGCTTTTTCAGCCTCGGCGGTTAGTCCGTTGATATTAGCAATATCCCATTTTACGTTTAATTTATCTAAGATATCAACATAATCAGCTGCGGTATACACGCCAATTCTTTGTGCTGAATCTGAAAACGCTTCAAAAGCACTACCAATTTTCTCGCCAGATTCACGTAAGAAAAGAGCAGGCATAGTAATTTTTTGTTTCATCATATATTGAAACGCCAGCATCATTTCGCTTGGATCTACTTTAAAAATCTGATTTACGAATTCGCTATAGGCTAAATGATGACGCATTTCATCGCCAGCAATTAAATTACACATTTTGAATAATTTTTTTTCGCCGTATTTTTTAGCAATTAGCGCTACTCTGTTGTGTGAAACAAAAGTGGCTAATTCTTGAAAACTGGTATAAACAAAGTTTTTATATGGATCTCTTCCGGTTCCAATATCAAAACCATCATTAATTAAATGTTGGGTAGTTTGTTCAATTTCACGCATATTTACTCTTCCAGAAAGATATAAATATTTGTTTAAAGCATCCCCATGACGGTTTTCTTCACCTGTCCAATGGCGTACCCATTTGCTCCATCCATTTCTTTCCACGTTATCCACGCCTTCTACATCCATTAACCAAGATTCGTAGGTTGGTAAAGCTTCTTCTGTAATAGTATCTCCAACTAAAGTAACCCAAAAATCATAAGGTAAATCTTTTGAAATTTCTCTTAATTCTTTTACTTCTTCTAAAAAATTTTCTTGATTAGAATCAGGTAATAAATCGGTTGGTTGCCAAATTTTTTCTACTGGAATTAAAAATTCTTCCATAAAAGAATCTATTTTCTTTTCCAATAATTGCATGACCTCAAGTCGAATGTTTTGTATTGACATGGTTTTTAATTTATATGTTTTTTTATAATTTCTTCTGTTTTTTCAAAAATTTCATCAAATGAATAATCAGAAATTTTTAATGGTTTATGTATTTGAAATGTTATTTTTGTTCCTAATCCTAAAGGAAATTGTCCAAACCTATTCATTTTCCAAGAATTATTTATACTAATTGGAACAAAATAGGCGTCTGGAGCAAATTTGTATAACATTTTCAATCCGTTTGCTGCAAATTCTTTTGGAACTCCTGTTTTACTTCTTGTTCCTTCAGGAAAAATAACCATCGAACGATTTGTACTATTAATGTATTCTCCTGCTTTTTTTATTTCTGCTAAAGCTTGTTTTCCGTCTTTTCTATCTATTAATGCAGAACCCCCAATTCTTAGATTTAAAGAAACACTTGGAATGCCTTTGCCAAGCTCTTTTTTACTGATAAATTTTGGATGCACATGTCTTAAAAACCAAATAATTGGAATAATATCGTGCATACTTTGATGGTTACAAACTAAAATTAAAGGTTTGTTTTTTGGTAAATTTTCTCTTCCAGATAAGGAATACGTTGTGCCTAAAATATGAGCTGTTCTTAATAAAAAAAAGTTTAGAACCGCTACAGACATTCTATGTGCATTATACCCAAATAAATGGTAACAAACCAATTGGATAGGATGAAAAATGAGCAACCAAAATAAAAAAACTATTGCATATAGTACCGATAATGGATACGAAATAATTTTTTGCATACCTTTTTTTTGTTATAACGTTTTCAAAGGTACGAGTTAAAAATAAAAAAACCACCAATTAGGTGGTTTTTATAGTATGCTTGCATAGTAATTAGCAAAATTCGTTGTAGGCGTCTTTTAAGTTTTCTGCAATAAGTTCTGCAGGACGACCTTCAATATGATGGCGTTCTAACATATGAACTAATTCGCCGTCTTTAAATAACGCCATACAAGGTGAAGAAGGTGGAAAAGGGAACATATGTTCTCTTGCTTTGTCCACTGCTTCTTTGTCAACTCCTGCAAAAACAGTTACTAAATTGCTTGGTTTTTTTGCGTTTTCTAAACTCATTTTTGCTCCTGGACGAGCATTTCTTGCTGCACAACCACAAACTGAATTTACAACTACTAAAGTTGTTCCTGTTTTGCCGATAGCTTGTTCAACGGTTTCAGCTGAATATAAATCTTGAAAACCTGCATCAGTTAATTCTGCACGCATCGGTTTTACCATTTCTTCTGGATACATATTTTATTTTTTAATTTGCGTTTATAAAGTGCAAATTTACAAAGTTTTTACTTCTACACATATAAACTTTTCATAAAGATTTGTTATCGTGCAATAAATTAAACCAAATCTATAAAATTGTATACTATATTTGTATTAATATATTGAAGTATGAAATATTACATTTTATTTTTTTTAAGTATTTTCACATTTAGTTTTGCACAAGAATTAAAAGATGCAGAAATTGAATTGGTACATATTAAAAGCAAACCAAAAATTGCAACTATCTTAAAAAGAGTAAACAAGCAATTATTAAAAAAAACCGATACTACAAGTTTTGTTTTCACTTTGCGTCAAATAAATTTAAAAAACTCAGATACAATTATTAACAGAAACGAAGAGCAAATTATAAAAATCACAAATTTTAATAATACCTTTTCTAAAAAAAATGTCATTGAAAATAAAGACAATTGGTTTACTAATTTTAAAGATATTTTTAAGAATTATACTGCAGATGAATCACCAATTGGATGGCTTTCGGGTTTTCCGATTCGTAAAAATTTAACCACTGCCGAATTGGACTTTTTTATTCATCCAAATGGATATGAATTTACCAGAGAATGGTTAGATAATGATGAGTTATTGGTAACTTTTGAATCAAAAGGATTTTATAAAGGGAATTTTATTGTGGATAAAAATTACAATTTATTGCAATTAAATTATGAAACTCAAGAACCATATCCGTTCTTTTATTCCAGTGAAGAAAATATTGGTAAAAATCATAAATTTACTTCAAATTGGATCTATCAAAGGGAAAAAGTTGCAATGAATTTTGAAATTGTGAAAAATAAAATGGTCTTGAAATCGTTAAGTATCGAAGAAAAATTACGTGATTTTATCTTTAAACGATTTGATGAAAAAGGCGTTATTTTCACAGATGAAAATCAGTTTTATACTAATATAAAATTGGTAAATAAGAATTTTAGGTAAGAATAATTAAAAAATTCTTTTTAATAACGCTCTAATAAACAAACGTTTCGGACACATCCAAATGACTTGTAAATCTTCCCAAAAAGAAGTTTCTTCATCTAAGAATTTGAAAATTAACGGCGCTTTCCCGGTTTTAAACATACTCGAAAAAATGGCGCTTCCATATTGATTGGTTTGATACAAAATGTCAATTAATAACAAATCGTAAAACCAAAATTTATTGATTTTATGAAATTTTGTAAAATCGCTTTCGGTCTTTAAAAACTGAACCAATTTTTTTGATTTTTTTACCGAGTTTTTAAACGTATACCCCGTACTGGCTTTGCTCCAACCTCCAGCAGAACCTATATTTATTATGTTTTTGCTGTTATTTTTCCAAAACGGAAAACACGTCATTGGAATGTTACCTTGTTCTTTTTCTAAGATTTCATATTCGGTAATACCTAATTTTTTAATGTAGTTTTCAATTTCAGCTTCGTAGGCTTCTTTTGAAAGTAAATCTTTAGAAAACAACGTATATTCTAATAATGCTTCAGTTGATGAAGTCGGTAAAATATACATAAAGCGCGTATTTCCTTTTTGTGCTACTGAAAAATCCATAAAAGTAGGGCAATCTTCAGTAAAAACAGCTTCCTTACTTTTAATAAACCAACCAATAAAATGTTGTTGTACTAAAGGAAACTTAGTTTGTGATTTTACAAATTCCGGATTGTAGATGCTATTGAAAATTTGATTGCAGGTAAACGATTTCGTTTTAGTTTGAACCACACAATGATGGCCAAATTCTGAAAAATCAAGTACCTCATCTTGAAAAATTTCGATGTTTTTATGTTGTAAAATCGTATCAAACATCAATTTATAAAAATCCGAACTTTTTATCATTTTATATGAGTACGGAAACAAATTTAATTGATTGCTGAAGTTTTCGTTTTTAAACCAAGCGCGTTGCCAATTTTTAGTACTAATTTCATCAAATAAATTTTCGGAATCCCAAAAACACCACGTTCTGTCGTTTTTGTTTTTCGCATCGGAATCTATCAAAAGTATTTTTTTATCAGAAAACTGCCCAGATTTCACCATTTCAAAAAGGGTCAATAAAGCCGATAAGCCGTTTCCGGTAAATATGTAATGATAGTGTTTCATTTGTTACATTCTGAAAGAAAAACCAAAAGCTGCGTAATAGCTTGGCGCATTTTTAGTAACTCCGAATCCTGATGACAAATCTAGCATAAAATTATCATTAATCAAATAAGTTATTCCTCCATCTATTGAATGATTTGCGGTTGCATTTTCAGGTAAAAAGCCAAAAACTTCAATATAACTTCCTATTCTTTCCGAAATAGAATAACCTGTTGCAATGGTATAAATAAATGTAGCTTCGGGCGAGTTTCCGTCCCATTCGCTTCCTAGATTATAACTAAAAGACATTTTTTCTGAAAGGGTGTGTTGCATTACAAAACGAAATTCGGCCGCTGTAAATTCATTTTTATATTTTGATGACGCTACATTTGGTAGTCCAACGTGTCCTATAAATGAAGTTTTTGGAAAAATTCCTTTTTCTTCAGCAATTTTAATTTTACAACCAACAAGCACCGGGTTTAATCCTGAAATTTCTGAGTCCAAATTGTTGTCGATTAAAAATTCAGTGATTAATCGCAATTCAAAATTATCGTTGACTCCATATTTCCACAAAGAAGACGGCAAAGTCAAGGTTTTACTATTGGCGTTATTTTTTTGAAAACTGAATCCGTTTTCCACTTGAAACATTTTCTTTGGAACTAAATAGGGCGTTTCTGTTTGGTCAGGTCTATCCGTTTGTATGGGTTCAATTTCTTGTCCAAACGCTACAAAAGGAATCCAAGTTAGTAATAGAATGATTTTTTTCATATATTTTTTTAGACAAATCTAAAAATATTTTTTTAAATCCGTAAATTTATTTTACATTTGTTTTTCAAAAATACAAAATGACCACTTCTGAAGAAAATTATTTGAAAGTTATTTATCATTTATCAAACCTTTCGCCAAAAGGCGTGAATACGAATGCGATTGCTGCAATGTTAGATACAAAAGCTTCCTCTGTAACAGATATGCTTAAAAAATTATCTGAAAAAGATTGGATAAATTATCAAAAATACCAAGGCGTTTCATTAACAGATAAAGGAAAATTTAATGCCAAAATAATTGTAAGAAAACACCGTTTATGGGAAGTTTTTTTAGTAGAAAAGCTCGGTTTCGCTTGGGATGAGGTACACGAAGTTGCGGAAGAATTAGAACACATTCAGTCTGAAAAATTAATCAATCAATTGGATCAGTTTTTAAATTTTCCAAGTTTTGATCCGCACGGCGATCCTATTCCGAATGCAAAAGGAGAAATAATAAAAATAGAAAAGCAATTGGTTTCTGAAATCGAAGTTGGTAAAACCATTACCTGTGTGGGCGTAAAAGATACTTCTGTTGATTTTTTACAATATTTAAACAAACAGAACATTTCGTTGGGTACAAAAATGAAAGTTTTAGAAAAAGAACCTTTCGATGGAACCCTTAAAATTGAAATTAACAATAGCGTTTTAGTTATTTCAGATAAAATTGCGAATAATTTATATGTAAAATAAAAACAACACAGATTTTAGGAATATTTAAAATTTTAATGATTTCTAAAATCAGTGTTTTAAAAAGTAAAATTAAATGTACAACGATTTAATAAAATATTTAGAGGAAATTGACCCTATTTTAGCCGCTTTTTATGCTACGATGTTTACGTGGTTGGTTACTGCTGCCGGGGCATCTTTGGTCTTCTTTTTTAAAACTATGAATCGTGCCGTATTAGACGGAATGTTAGGTTTTACAGGAGGTGTGATGGTAGCCGCAAGTTATTGGAGTTTGCTGGCACCAGCCATAGAAATGAGTGAAGGTGAAGGTTTTACTAAAGTAATTCCTGCTGCAAGTGGTTTTTTAATGGGGGCTTTATTTTTATTTGCATTAGATAAAACCTTACCCCATTTGCATATTAATTTTAAAGAAACAGAAGGTATAAAATCGCCTTGGCAGCGAACTACTTTATTAGTTTTAGCCATTACACTTCACAATATTCCAGAAGGTTTGGCTGTTGGTGTTTTGTTCGGTGGGGTAGCTGCGGGCATTCCAGAAGCATCTATTGCAGGGGCTGTTACGTTAGCTATAGGTATTGGAATTCAAAATTTTCCGGAAGGAATTGCCGTTTCTATGCCCTTACGAAGAATGGGAATGAGTCGTAGAAAAAGTTTTATGTACGGACAATCGTCTGCCATTGTAGAACCTATTGCTGGTGTTTTAGGCGCCGTTGCTGTTACTTTTTTCACTCCCATTTTACCTTATGCTTTGGCATTTGCAGCTGGAGCTATGATTTTCGTAGTCGTAGAAGAAGTGATACCAGAAACCCAACAAGATAAAAATACGGATATTGCCACCTTAGGATTTATTGCAGGATTTATTGTAATGATGAGTTTAGATGTAGCTTTGGGGTAATATTTACTACAATCTTTAATTTCAATATTAGCTATATTTTAATTAAAAATCAACTAAAATAGTTATAGTTTAATACCTAATGAAATATAGAAAGTTCGTCCTTCACCAGGAAGAATACCAGGCCCTGGATAACCGCCAGCTCTTCTAGTTGCATAATTTTTATCTAAAAGATTGTTCACTCCCGCTTTTACATTGTAATGTTTTAGGAATTTATATTCAGACGAAAAATCCATTACTTGATATTGTTCTAATAGGCCCGTTACTCCGTTTGAAGATGGCGCAAAAGTGTTGTTAGCATCCGTAAAAATTTTACCTGACATTCTGTATTGTAATGTGGTAGAAAAGTTAGTATTTCCCCAAGAAAGACCAAAATTATGAATGTATCTAGGAGCATTTTCAACTCTATTCCCTGAAAGATTAGTTTCTGTTATTGTTACATTTGGTGCTGAACCTGTAGCGCTAAAAATACTAAAATCAGTATATCGACTATCAATAAAACTAATAGATGCGAAAAGATCAAGATTGCCGTATGGTTGTTCTATTTGGAAGAAACGAGTTATATTTATATTGAAAAAGCCTTCAATTCCTTTGTTTATGGTTTCTCCTAAATTTGTTCTGAATATGAAAGTTCCTTTAGTGGGATCATCATTAATAAATTGTCTAACACCACCAATTCTATTATTGTAACTTAAATAAAACAAACTAAAATCAAAATTTAAATAGTTTTTATATGTTCCTCTAAAACCTAAATCAGCATTAAAACCGCTTGCATCTTTCAAATTAGGATCAATTACATCTGTAACGGCTGGTGGGGTAATATCTGAAAATAAGACGGGTCTAAATGCTTGAGTAATATTGGCATAAACATTAGTAGTAATAAATTTATATTCTAACCCTAATCCAAATAATGGTTGGTTTCTTGATGTAGATTTAAAAGGCATTATAATGTCATTACCACTACTAATACCAAATCTTCCTTCTCCTGTATTTTTAATATATTCATAACGAACTCCTGGAGTAACACTAAATTTTTCAGATACTTTAAATTGATTTTCAGCAAAAACAGCCACATTTTCTGTAGTAAAATCTAAATCTCTTCCAAATCTCCCGTCAATTGATACATTAAAATCAGCACCAGTTGTTCCTTTGCCATCTTGAACACGACGTGTACTGGCTTTGTATAGTCGCGCTCCAAAAGCAAGATTATTAGCAATTTTACCTAGTTTGTATTTTAAGACATTACGATTTTCAACACCAAAATTTTTATAATAGTCGCGATCCACACGTCTGTTTGCAAAATCATTAGTTCCAGAGTTTATTACATCTTCAATGTTTGGAGTAGCAGTAAATCCTACGCTATTACGCTCACCTATAAGTCCAAAAAATTTGGTATTTGATGAAAAACGATTGTTGACTTTAGTGTCAAAATTAATAGCAAATACATTCCAAGGCGTACCAAACCAGTTTCTTTCTCTTAAAGATTGTTGGGGGTTATTTTTAAATTGATTATCAGTTAATCCTCCGGCTTGCTGCATTTTGTAATCCATATTCGTATATTCTGCAGTAAGCTTGGTTTTTTCTGTAAAATGGTAAGCTATGAAAGCGTGTGTATTTCTAACGGAATACTGACTGTTTTCTCTCCAGCCGTCACCACTTCGGGAATGATTATAGATGTAATAAGAAAATTTATTATGTTTTCCACCAATGGCATTATAGCTACTCATTAAACCGTAACTACCTACTGTATTTTGTGATTCAAACGAAAATGGTTTTTTAGTTTCTCTTTTTAAAACGTAGTTTAACATCCCACCAAATTGAGGGCCAAACTGAAGGGCAGAACCACCACGAACTAATTCTATTGTTTCCACAGCCTCTAATGGGGGATTATAATACGCTTCTGGATACCCAAATACATCGGATGAAATGTCGTATCCATTCTGTCGGGTATTCAATTCCCAACTTCTATTTGGACTTAGACCGCGTACGCCCACGTTAATTTGTATTCCGGACCCTTCATTTTCCCAAATGGTAACTCCTGGAACTCTTGAAAAAATTTCTCTGGCATTGTTAGTGGTAAAATTTCCATTAATATTAGAAAGTCTTAAAACTTCATTTTTCTTACCTGAAAAAAGAATATTTTCTTTTATTTCTGGCATTCTTTCTGGACTTTGTTGTTTTGTTTTAATGACAACAGGTTCTATTTTATAGATGGTATCGGCGCTTTTAATTTTTTGATTTTGACTTATTGAAACACCACTAATTAATGTGGTGATAATTACAAATACTTTTCTCATTTTTATTTAGATTAATTCTAGACAACAAAATTAATTACTTAATTTTATTTAGACAAATTATAAATAAAAACTTTTTAAGGATTTTAAATTTTTAAATATTTGTAAATATTTAGGGTAAATTTTAGCATAAAATCAAATTTAATTGTTAATATTTATCAAATTAAATTTAATTAAGAACATTTTTTTAAATATTAAAAATGTAAAAATTCATTTTTTTTTGAATTAGAACTATTAATGACAACTGCAGTCATCTCCGCAACCTTTTTTATTTGCTTTTTTCTTCCAAAAGAATTTTTTTAATAAAAAACCAACGGCTAAAGTCAAACAGATGTATGTTAAAATTTCTTGCAAATTCATAAATTCCAATTTTTTAAATTTTTAAGTTAACAACACGGATTATTAAAATTAAATAAATTTCTACAATCTGTGTTTATAAAAAAGTTCTAATATTAACTTGTTCATAACAAATTAAAAGCAAACTTTGTGTTTATGTGTTTAAAAACCTATTTTAGTGTTTGATATGCTATTAGTGCAACCAAATAAGCAAATCCGCTCATAAAAACCAGTTGAATAATCGGCCATTTCCACGAGTTGGTTTCTTTTTTCACAATAGCAAGTGTACTTACGCATTGCATCGCAAAAGCATAAAATAACAGTAATGAAATTCCAGTGGCAAAATTAAATATCTTATTTCCTTTAGCATCAATGTCTTCCGCCATTTTCATTTTTATAGTAGCTTCTTCTTCGCTTTGATTTCCTACACTATATATGGTGGCAAGTGTTCCAACAAATACTTCTCTGGCTGCAAAAGAACTTACAACAGCAATTCCAATTTTCCAATCGTATCCTAATGGTTTTATAGCTGGCTCAATGGTTTTTCCCATAATTCCAATGTAGGAATTTTCTAATTTATAAGCAGAAACATTATTTTCAATTACGGATGGATTTATTTTTTGTTCATTAGAATATACCTGTTTTTCAACGATTTCTTGCGCGTTATTAAAATTTTCTCCAGGTCCGTGTGAGCCTAAAAACCATAAAATTACTGATAAAGCTAAAATTATTTTTCCAGCTCCCGTTACAAATGCTTTTGTTTTTTCAAGAACATTTAGGGCTACATTTTTTAAAAGAGGAACTTTATAACTCGGCATTTCTACAATGAAATACGATTTGCATTTTAATTTTAGTGCCTTATTTAGTAAATATGCCGAGCCAATTGCTACCACAAAAGCCAATAAATACAATGCCATTAAAGTTAAACCTTGTAAACTGAAACCTAAAAATCGTTTTTCTGGAATAATTAATGAAATTAATATGGCGTAAACTGGTAAGCGTGCAGAACAAGTAATAAAAGGTGTGATTAAAATTGTAATTAAACGTTCTTTCCAATTTTCAATATTTCGAGCACTCATTATGGCAGGAATAGCACAAGCCGTTCCAGAAATTAAAGGCACAATACTTTTTCCGGACAAGCCGAATTTTCGCATAATTTTATCCATTAAAAATACGACACGACTCATATAACCGCTTTCTTCTAAAACAGAAATAAACAGGAACAAAAAGGCAATTTGTGGAATAAAAATAATAATCCCTCCAATTCCAGGAATGATTCCGTCAGAAAGTAAATCTGTAAATTTTCCTTTCGGAAGATTCTCTTTAGTTAATGCACTAAATTTTGAAAAAGTAGTATCTATAAAATCCATTGGAATGCTACTCCAATCGAAAATAGATTGAAAAATAAGTAATAATATTCCAAAGAAAATAACATAGCCAAAGACTTTGTGAGTTAAAATATTGTCTAATTTACTTTGAAAATCGGTCGCTTTTGATTTGTCGATTTTTTGGGTAATCTTCAACGTATCATTAATAAATTGATACCTTTTTATGGTTTCTTTTTGTTGTAGTTTTTTTAAATCAGAGTGCGATCGGGTAAAGTTGTTTTCTATTGCGTTTCGTTCTAAATTTAGGAAGTTTACATCTTGCGTAATTACCAGCCATAATTTATAAAGTAACTGATTTGGAAATGCTTTTTTAAGACGATTAAAATATTCTATATCAATAGAACTCGAATTTAAACAAGCTTCTGTAGAAAGATTTTTGTAATTTAAAATTAATTCTTTTATATACTCAATTCCAATATTTTTTCTGGAACTTATTAAGGCAATTTTGGTTTTTAATTCTGTTTCAAGCAACGGAATATCTAATTCAATTCCCCTTTGTTTCATTCGGTCACTCATATTTATTATAAGCAACGTGGGGATTTCAAGGTCTTTTATTTGTGTAAAAAGTAATAAATTTCGTTTTAAATTTTCCACTTCTGTAACTACAACAGCCACATCCGGAAAATCTTCATCGTTTTTATTTAACAACAATTCAATTACTACGTTTTCATCAATAGAATTTGCGTTTAAACTATACGTTCCTGGTAAATCTATAATTTTAGCTTTCGTAATTTGATTTAATTTACAAAAGCCTGTTTTTTTATCCACAGTGATACCTGGGTAATTTCCTACTTGCTGATTTAACCCTGTTAACTGATTAAAAACCGAAGTTTTACCCACATTTGGATTACCAATTAACGCAACTTTTATGGTTTTAGAATTCATTTATTGTACAGATTCGGATAAAATATAAATTTCTTTTGCCGTTTTTTTT
>NZ_JBIKJI010000061.1:0-11197 GCF_044361065.1 Flavobacterium sp. | reverse complement strand
TGATTTATATAAATCGTTTAATTCATTATATTTCATAAGCATTATTTCATTTTTTAAAGACCTTAATTCTAAAATTAACAAATACTTATCAGTAATTTCAATAATATCTTTATTTTCAATTTTTTGAACTTTATTTACGCCGCCTAAAGTTAGACCAACCTTAATTATACTTCCAACTCCAGGCATCATTCCTGCAATATTAACAATTTTACTTGAATTTATTTTATTTAAAATAGCAGTGCCTTCGTCTGTATATTTATGATAGGATTTTGTATCTTCTTTCAATCTTGGGAAAGGTTCAATCTCAACTTTAATACTTTTTTCAGATACCCTGTTCACCCACTTAGTAACTCTTAAAAGTAACTCTTCATTTGAAATTAAAAAACCATCAGACTCTTCACTGGTATCAGGTAAAGATTTATTAAGCATTGATATTTCACCTTCAATAATCATTTCTGCTTCGATAACATCTATACCCAGCTGAGAAGCCTTCATTAGAAGTAATTCTCTTTCTTTTATTGACAATTCTCCATCAGCTAATGCTAATTTTAAAAGCTTATAAAATTGTTCCATAATTTAAGTTTTTTTATGTTTTTTTGATGAAGAAAATATAGTTTTTAATATTCTTTTTAGAATATTACTAATAATATTTTTATTACTAATTTTAATTTTTTTATTTATCTAATTTTTTGCAATTTAATTAAATCCCAAATCATAACTAAATCCAAATAATATTTGTGAATCGGTATTTTTTATTTCAATGTAAGGTGTAGAGTGAAAACGATATCTTATTGTGGTATATATTTTAAAATGCTCAAAATTATAAACTATTTTAGGTTCTAAATACATACGATAATCTTTAAAATTTTCCGAATTGAGTTGGTAATAAAACACGGTATTGTTTTGTAATTTATCAGTAATTCTAAAGTTGAAAAAAGAACTGAAACTATATCTGTAATTTATAATATGTACTTCCTCGTTACTATTTTTTAAATACATTTCGTTTTCATAAAATGGACCAAAGGCAACATCTAAGTAGTTTTTATCTTTTCTATAAATATTTTTACGATATCCAATTCCAATTAAATACCGACTATTCAGAGATAAAGAAACTGCTTTTTGTCCTTGTACAAATGAATATAAAGAACTGTTTTTTAAGGAATAACTGTATCGTAATTGACTGGTGTAATCAGATGAAATTACCTCTTTGTCTTGTGAAATATATTCGTAATTAAAAAACAATCGAACTAAATTTTTATCTTTTTTAAACGCAAGTTGATTGGCAGAATTAAATTGTGTTAACTCAATATTTCCTGTTGTATAATTCCCATCAAAACTTGTTGTAAGCACAAATGTACTATCTAATTTACTCGACATACTCTCTGTGTTTACAATAGATTGCGCCTTAGCGAGAGATGTGAAGAATATAAAACAAATGATTTGTATTTTATTTTTCATAACTAAATTTTAAATAGCATCATCTTTAAATATACTTGCAAAATCTGAAATATATTGATAGTATTCTGCACCGTTTGATTTTAATATTGAGACATTAATATGAAGCATTAGTAAATCGTTTTTAGTTTTATTCTGAATAAAATTTACTATATGATTTTTTTCAGGTTTACCAACAGTAGCGTGAATAGCTATTGATTTTTCGTGCTTTTCAGAAATTAGTTTTGCTTTATTAAAGTATTGATTTAATTTTTCTTTATCTGAAAAATAAACACCATTATCAAAACTAATATCACCTTTTTCGGCACCAATATTAAATTGCATTAAATACTCGTTATTACCTGCGTTCACTAAAAATATGCAAATTCCATTCTCTTGCATAATTGTTGAAATATCCTTTTTAATTTCCTTTAAAGCGGTTTCCGAAACCATCTCTTCAAAGTAATTTTCATTATTAATCATATTAAGTCGATTTTCTTCTAATAATGTAAATTGACCAAACTTCTCATTTGATATATAATTTGCTTGAAGTACATCGGAAATTGCAAGACCAAAATGACCAAAATAAGGTTGTGTAAAAGGGTAAAGGTTTACTATTGTTAATTTTGAATTTCTATTAATGCACTGTCCATAAGTTCTATTGAGATTTATGTATTCTAATCCAACAGTATTAATGCCATCTATATTTACATTAGTTATTTTAAACTTTTTTGAAAACTCACATACTTGTAAAACAGTACTCTCAGATATTCCCATTTTGTATTTAATGTCACTTATACTCAACCATTTTCTTGGTAAATGTGACACGTTTAGTTCTCTTTTAATTTTTATTACAGGCGCTAAGTATTCTACAGTAAAAGCACTTTCTAATTTTGCCTCGAGAGCTGTTAATTTTTTTAATAATTTATCATTTTCTATTTCTTCAATAAAACCTGACGCAATAATACCTGCTGGAAGCGCAAACATTCCGACTCCAAGAATGGCAATTAATCCTGATAAAAATTTACCTGCAGGAGTGATGGGGTTAATGTCTTCACCTCCAGTAGAAGTAAGGTATTTATCGATTCCCCACCACAATGAAGTATATAGATTTTCAAATGATTTGGGTTGTGCTTCGTGTTCTAAAAAATACATTAGTACTGATGCAATGATAATTAAAACCAGAATCATTCCTAACGATACTGTTAATTCAGTTTTCTTGTTTTTAATTGCTTTTATCATAAATTAAATTTCAGGTGTTATAAGTTGTATCTTATAGGATTTGCGGCCCCTTTTTTCTTTAGATGCGCAATTGATTTATTTAAATAGAGGTCTTTTATTTCTCTTGGAGCGTCTTCTCCATTAAACCCCCACCTTCTATTTATTTTATTATTTTCTGTTGCAGCGGCATACCAATTGTTGATTTTAAAAACGCCTATAATAATTCCTTGAAATTCAGATAATGCATATTCTAATTTATTAATTCTATTTTTATTAATTACCCAGGATTCTTTAGTAGCTGCGTAAATGGCATTATTTGAGTTTTTTACTTTTGCATACTGTCTGTTAATATTAATAATCACAACATTATGTAATAAATTTTCAAGTTTTGGTGCATTATATTGTCTAATTAATTCATCAGTAGTTTTAATACCATAAAAACCACTATTATGACCTGAAACTTCGTTTGTTAATTTATTTAAATTAAAATTATGATAATCAATTAAAGTGGCTTCAACTAAAAACGCTTCTTTTTCTGTAAGTCCGTGACGTATAATTAAATGTTGGATATCCAATTTTTTGTCTAAAATTTCTTTAATTTCAGTTTTTTTCAACGAATTAATTTCACTTTTATTTTCAAGAACTTCTTGTTTATGGGCAAATACTCTATTGTCAATTCCTTTACCGATATAAAAGACTTTATTTGTTAATGGATTCACTAAAGCATAGACGTAAAAGCCCAGTTTAGTGACGGTTAAATTATCAAACATATTTAATTAATTTCGTTAGTATTTTTCAATTAGCTTCCTATTATTATTTATAATTTAATAACAAGAAGTCTTTTAATTCTGAAGTATTCAGCTCTTTTGAAACTTTGAAAGCAACTTTTTGTTTTTCTTTGTCTTTAACTGCAACAAAAATCAATCCTTTAGGTAAATTAGAATGGTCTTTCACTCGCACCAATTCAATTCCAACAAGTTCCGTATTTTTTGGTGGATTGTTTAAGTAACCAAAATCAAATCTAATAGAACTACTCATAATTTCGTGTTTCTTTCCAGTTTCTTCTGAAAAAGATAAAAAGGTATCAAATAAATTTTGATATGTTTTTAATTTTATTTCAAGTCCTTCTTTTTTGGCACCGTTAGTAATTAATTCTTGTTTAATAGTTTCAACTTTAGTTTTTATATCAGAAAAAACAGTTTTGTTTCCTCTTTTTTCAATTACACCTTTCAAATTCACATCGTCGTCAACATTGGTTATTGAAGCAAATTTTAGAGCCATAATAATTTTTTCTTCTAAATCATCTATTCTGTCTTTAAAATTATTTCTTAAATAATTAAATAACTCTAAGATGTTAAATACTTTAGATTTTAAATACACATCATTTTGACAAGCACCATATATAATTTGTTCCCAATCTTCATCTAATTTATCATTATCACCATATTTTTGAATATCCAGTTTAACGCCGTCTAAATTGATATTATTTTTATTAGCAAAACCTTTATCCCAATCATAAATATCAGGCATTTGAGTAATTAATCTAAAAATTTTAGGATAGGATATTTGCACCCCAATCATTGCAAATAATATCAAATCATCTTCAGAGTCTGGAGGGTTGTCTCCAAAATCGGATGCATCATTTTCAAAATCAGAGTTTCTTAGATTTCGTAACAATGAAAATGAATTAATATATCTTTTTAAACTTCTTGGATTAAATCCAATAGTGTATTTCACAACATTTGTATATGAATCATTAAGTTCTTCTGGAATTCCTATAGATAAGGAACTTAATTTTTCAGAAAGTAAATTACCCATGTCATATGTACCTGTCGGCATCGAAAACGGAACTTGAATGATTTTATCAAAAAAGGAACGAAATTCGCGTTCATTTTCTTCTGTTTTTTTACCAAATTTCGATTCTAAACCTTTTACAACTACATCATAGTCAATTGCCAATACAAAAACACAATTGGGTACGTCAAATAAGTTTTTTAAACTTTCTAATACTTCTACAGCTTGATCTGGTGGGATACGATCTAAATCATCAACAAGAAAAACTACTTTTTTATAATCATTTTTTGGATCCTCTATTAAATTTGCAATAATAATTTCAATTTCTTTTTTTATCTCAGCAATTTCTGCTTGTTCCCTGATTGCTTCTTCACGAACTATAGCGCCTTTTAAATCTACACCCGTTTGATTTGCTATATATTGATTTGCCACGTTTCCAAAAAATGAAAAAACTTTTTTCATACCAGCCTCAGTCTTCTCTTCAATAGTCCAATTTTTCCCACAACTCAACTTTAAATTGGTAAGCATACCTTTTAAAATGGCAGGCGTAGTTTCAGCTGGATTTCTAAACATACTATATTCCCAAGTATTTACCCAAGAAGTAGCTATGTCTTCACGTTTAAAATGCTCCAAAAGCATGTAAAGCATAGATGTTTTTCCGGTTCCCCATTCGCCTTGTAGACCAACAGTTAAAGGTGTGTCACCTTGTTTGATGAAATTTGATAAAACAGCACTGTAACGAGACATTTTTAATTTATCTTCATCATTTTTTTCAATAGGTTTGTCGGTAATACAAGATTTTAATTCCATAATTTTTTTATTTTTAGTAAGAAATTGATTTAATTTAAGAGACTCTTTTATTTTTGTATTCGATATCTAATTTCGTAATGAAACGTTTTCTCATAAAGCGCCACCACATCCAACCAAACATAGGTATTAGAGAATGAACTTGTTGATTGAAGACCTATGTAAGAAAAACCAGAATAAGGTTTTTTTATTAGTCCAACGCGACTTTGAGTAGACAAAGCACTATTGTTTATATCATACTTAAATGCGCTTGCATATTGCTTTCCTGGGTATTGCAAGAATTTTTTTATTTCTTTTTGTTTATCAAAAAAGAAAACATTTAAAGTGTAGTCTTCATCTTTTTTAGGTGGAAAAAGTTCATTAAGTATTTCACGACTTAAACTAGAACTTTTTTCTTCTGATTCCCAAAGTGGTAAGCCTAAAACTTTTACCTTTTTAGAAACCGTGTTTACTTCATTAAATAACTCTCCGTCTTCTCCTTCAGATTCGTCTTCACCGGATATTCTTAGGGTGTAAATAAATTCTTTCGTGTTTTTAGGTATTTCTATGGGTGCATAAACTTTGCTTTCCCCAGACATGGTAAAAGTACTTGATACTACAAACTTCTTAGGTTGATTAAATACTTTCTCAAAAGCCATTCTGGTTCCAATTTTACTTTTATTGGTTTTTTTACTTACAATTACAGAGTCTCGAACTAATTTCGCATTACTAATATAATTGGCTACACTTCCAGATTTTCTAGAAACTTCTAAATTATAGTAGGATTCTTTTGGGAAGTAAATTTTAACAGAAAACGGATTATCAAAGAACACATCGTAAGTAAAATCAACATCAGATGTTTTTTTAAATGTTTTTACGATTCGTCCACTGCGTTGCTCAACGATTGAGAAAAACTTTACTTGATTATCAGAATTAAATTTAATTTGAATGGTATCTTTACTTAAACCGAAAAAATCTTTTACAATAAAACTATCAGCTGCGGCTAATTCACCCTGATTTGAAATAACATTTTCGAACTTTAAATCTTTTTCAGTGATTTCCTTTTCTGCAATTGCAGTTTCCGTAGGGGTTTCATTTTCTTTGTTTTTAGGAGTATTATTTTCGTTTTTTCCTCCGCATGAAATTAGTAATAAGAATAGTACTAAATGTAGTGTGTTGTTTATTTTCATGGTTTTTAGTTTTTATGTTTCAAATTAATTTCTTCAAATTTAATTTATTATTCACTATATTTAGCCCAAATTATGCCCATGTATGTATAACGATTATTCTCAATTACTGATTGATGTTCAAAAAAAGTCAAATATTACTGTAACTTCACTTCGAGATGTTAAGTTTTTGAAAGAAGAAATAGATACGAATATTGATAATTCTATCGGCTTTAATACGCTTAGAAGGTTATTTGGATTTTTAGATAAAACAGTACCTTCTGTGACTACCTTAAATACCTTATCGTTGTATCTTGGTTTTTCATCTTTTTCTAGTTATAAAAATAATCAAGCTAATTATAGCGAATGGTATTTTCAACAGAGTTTATTGCGAATGCAAAAGCTAAAAATAATTGGGGAAGAAGAAATCAATAAAATTAATATTGGATTGTTAGACGAAAAAAATATCGTATTTCTGGCTTATTTTTTATCATTTCATATTGAGAAAAATAATTTAGAAATATTAGATGTTATTTTTAAGCATGTCGATTTTAAACACATAACAGGTACGCAGTTTCATAAATTTTCTACAACTATTTCATTGAGTCTGTCTAATATTCCAGAAAAAAAGGCTTTGCCCATTTATGAATCATTAATGCATTACGATACGTTTAGAAATAATATTCCGCTTTTATATATAGATTACACCAATTTAAATTCAAGATATTATAAGATCCTTAAGATTATTGAAAGAAATGCGGCAAATGATTCTGATATGTTTTTCGTGTCTTTAATGAAGTTTTATAAACATTTTTATTCTGAAAATACTGATTATCAAGATATAGAAATTTTTAAGCCTATAGGATTTCCGGATTTCTATTCTGTATTAAAAGGAAGGTATTACGGATATTGTATTTTGAAATCAAAAAGCGTTAGTAAAACATTAAAAAACGAGATTTTAAAGGAATGTACTACAATCCGAGTGAGTTTTTTCTTAGAAGAAATAATTCCTGCATTACTAATTAAAACTGAATATGAGTTTTTAAAATTGTTATTGGATAAGTATTATGAAGAACTTTTTGAGTCGGATGTATGGTCATCTACTACAACAAGTGCTATTTATTTAATTGGTTTGTCAAATAGTAACTGGCATGCAAAATCCTATTCTAGAGCCAAACGAAATTTAGAGTTAGTGCAATTGGAATTAGTTGAAATAGGCTATTATGATTACTTATCTTTGCTTTATTATTATACCAAATTAAAAATTAGTTTTTCAGAAAAAGCAATTGAAATAAATCGTAATGCCTTAAAAAACATAAAACTTCACGTTAAAAAAACAGGATTTAAATTGTTTCTTTCACTAGCTAAAGAATTTAGTTTAAAATAAGAGTTTAAACTTGAACTAACTTGAACTAAAGCTTTCATTTAAATTTTATAATTTTATAAAAAATAGAAATATGTATTACGATAAGATTTTGCTTGATAAAATTTTTAATAAAACAGGTATTTATATTACAAATAAAAATGAGTGTAAACTTCTAAGTCAAATTATTGCAAATGAAAAAATAGGTTATTTATCTGAATCTACATTGTATCGATTTTTTTTATATCCAAATGGCAATCACAAACCATATAAAAATACACTTAATATTTTAGCTCAATTTTGTGGATATGCTTCTTGGGACAATTTTGTGAATTATTGTGATAGCGTACATTTATTTACGGATGCTAATTTCTTAAACAAGACCTTCGACACAATTATTACTGATTTTATAAATCAAGAGAAATTTAACTCTTTAATTGATGTTTTTGATAGTGTATCAAACGAAAATTATAAAACTAAAGAATATGTTGGACTTCGGACTTTTATATCTTTTCAAAAAACAACATCGTTTTCAAATTTTGTTAAAAAATATGGGCAGCATGATTTTGTAAGAAATATTCTTTTAGAAGCTTTATACGATCCTTTTCACCGAATTCAAGGCTATACAGATAGTTTTCAGTATTATTTAAAATTAACAAATCCAAATGATACTAATTATTTGCAAGATTATATTTTTGCGAATGCAGTTTTGTTCCGTTATTTTTATTTTAATGATATTCTAAAAGCTAAAGAAATTGGTAAATAACTTTATGGCTTACCTATTAGTTCCAATGAACTTGATACAATTTATATATTTCCAAAAGCGCGATATGTAGCTTATAAAATGTGGTATTTGCATCTAAACGAAGCTAAGAAAAATACTATAATTGATTATTTAGATGAAGTATATTATTTTATTGAAAATGAATTTAATAAATCCAATTTAATTATTGAGATAAATATAGTTTATGAAACCTTTATTGAAGTTGTTCAACAGTTAAATTTAGTGAAACTAGAAGAGAAGATTAATACACTTTATGACATAAAAATTAAATCGCTAAAAATTAGTAACTTGTCTACAATAAAACCGATGCATTCTAATGGTTTATTAAATATTTTAAAATAATGTTGTATATTATACTATCCATACTTTTATTTTCATTTAATAATGTATTGTGGAAAAAAAACTTAGAAAAACTACCAGTTTCATTTTTGGTTGCTTACCGTGCTTTTTTTACAAGTACTATTGCATTAAGTCTTTTTTTTTATTTTCATAACGAAACAGTTGTAAGTCCTCAATTGATTTTACGAATTACAACCGGCTCTGTTTTTGGCGTAATTGGCTTGTTTTCTATGCTTTCTGTAATCCAAAAAGCCTCTTTACAATGGTTGGGTATTTATAATTTATTGGGTATAGTTTTTACTTCCCTGTATTTATGGTTTTTTGAGAAAGTTGTGTTTACGCAATCTATTTTTGGATTGATTTTAATACTTATGGGTTTTATTTTTTATATATACTCCAATAAAGAAGCTCACATAAAAATCACTATAAAACAACATGCCTTATTGCTTTTAATGGCAATGAGTTTTTCAATATCTTCATTAGTGCATTGGAAAAATTTAAAAAGTGACATTCCGCCATTATTAATTATTTCCAATCAGGAGATAGTTGTTTTTATTACTGCTTTTATCTTAACTATATTTAAGTTTAAAACAATAAAAATTAAAGAAGTTTGTAAAAATTATTTTTTTAGAGTTGTGCTAATGGCGCTTATTATCTTTCTTGCCTTACTTTTTAGTTTTTTAGGATTGAAAATTACGAATCCTGTTGTTTCAAGTGTCTTGTTTTTGGCAAGTCCGTTAACTACTATCTTATTATCTACGTTTATATTTCGTGAGCAACTTACGGTTAAAAACGGAATGGCAATTTTAATCATTGCTACAGGCGCATTTATTTTACATTATTATTCTGTTTAGAAAAGTAAAGTATTTGTTTTTAATTTTCTATTTAATACAGTTTACATACACTATCCATACACTATCTATACACTATCTATACACTATCTATGGAGTATCTATACACTATCTCCTTTGAAACGATACTTTTTTTATAGTCGTTTTTGGTAGTAAAGTTTACTTTTCGGCAAAAAGTTACCTTTTTTGCAACTGAAATTTTCCAAACGGTTTTTTACCTTAAACTTGAACCAACTTAAACTAAATCCACATAATTATACTTCTTATTTTTACAATAATTAAATAAATTGTGGAGACCAGAACCCACATAAATAAACGGGGCGTATTCTGAAAAACCACAAGAGTAAGAGTATAAATATATTTATTATGGCAAAATTTATATTAACAAAAAAAAGATCAGCAGCTTGGGAAACATTAAAAGAAGGAGAAACAATTGTTATTGAAATATCATCATCTTCACTACATTATTCTGATGTAAGTAAGTACTTAGAAAAAATCGGAAAGAAGCCAAAGTCTATGGAATTGAATTTATCGTCATTTGACGTTCAAAAACTATAATGAATGATTCAATTAAACACAGTCTATTCAATAGATAATGGAGTAAATTCGGTAATATTTACTGAAGGTAATAAAGGAAGCATCACTGGAACTCATAATGATGGTACGATGACTGGTTTTCAGGAAGGAAATGTATTTAAAGGAACATTTCACAATACGAAAGTGAATGCATCTGGTTTGATTGAAATTACTTTTCATGAAAGTGGTTTTGAAGCCAAATGGAAAAATGGAATGGAACCGGGCCCGATGCGAGGGAAATGGGTTGGAAAATTGATTAGTGATTTAATAAAATCTGAATCTACAAATATCAGTTCTTTTGAATTAAATATTTATACAGGTAATGATGAAATTTCTGAAATATTAGATAAATTAGTAGCTCAATCTGCAGAAATTAAGGAAGAATTTTCTAAACAGTTATTGGATTTTGTTAGAGAAAATCAAGAATTTTTATGGCTACTTCCTGCTTATTTTCAGAAGTTATATCAATTGGATTGGCTTATAGACGATGGAGAATTGGATGGTGATATTAACGGTTTTTATAGCGATTCACAATTTGCCGATGAAATGTCAACTCGAATATTTAGCAAACAATGCATGTATTTTGACTCTCGAAGTAGTTTTTTTGCATGGAATGAAGAAGATGACAAAGTAAGTCTTTTTAATTTGATTTTAGATGATATGGGTATTACATTGGAAGAATTAATATTAAGTTATAATTCAGATTATAAGTCTTCAGAACAAATTCATTTTATTAAATTTATTAATATTTTACGAACTGTTTTATATGCAAGTATTGTTAGCGCTTTTTACAGTGAAGAATATGATAATGAGAGTATTGGATATTTAATTATTTCTCCATTCGAAGATGAAAATTTACATACTATTGAAGCTAAAACAAGTA
>NZ_JBIKJI010000182.1:0-3590 GCF_044361065.1 Flavobacterium sp. | reverse complement strand
TGCTGCCATTTCTTCATTGTCAGGCATTGTCATTTCATACGTTACAGCGCCTGTTTTTGTTTGTGCATAAAATTGTGTAGATACAATTGCAAAGGCAACGAATGCTAATTTTTTTAAGTTTTTCATATGTAATTGGGTTTAATTTAAAGATTAGTATATTATTTTAATAAGAAGTTACAATTTAAAGTTACTTTTTTAGAAACTTTTTTGGAAACAACACTCGGTATTTCAATATCAAAGTCGGATACATTAACGTTAAAGTCTGTTTTAATTTCTATATCCGAACCCGTTTTTTTAATTTTTGCAATTGAAGTAATGTCTTTACTTTTTCCGTGAAGTTCTAATTTACCTTTAATAGTATAATCTTTTAAAGTCGAAGTTAATTTAGTAACATCAAAATTCTCAATTTTACCTTTAAAAGTTGCTTTAGGAAATTTAGAACTTTCAATGTAATTTTCATTAAAATGCTCTTCCATTAATGCAATTTTAAAACGAAAACCTTTCATTAAAGCCAAAACCGCAATTTCGCCATTATTAGTATTCATAATGCAAGTTACCGCGTTGTTTTTTGCTTTAATTTCTTCAAAAGAAGGTACAGAAGCTTCAAAACTAATGCTGCCAGTTTTGGTTATTTTTTTTTCTTGTACAGGAGTCAAACTCATTAATGCAATCCATACAAATAGTGCGAATTTTTTCATTTTAAAGTAGTTAAGGGGTAATATTCAAATTATTCTAAAAGTCCGTCAGTATTCCAATCTATTATTAAATCTATTGAAGATTGTGGAAGTCGAGTTCCTTGATAGGGCATCATTCCTGAAGCGCCTTGAGCTCTTGAAACACGATCAATAAGACCATTGTTAAGTACAGAATTTTTTACTTGTATGTAAGTTGCTAAAGACGTTTGTGCACCAGCCGATGGAGTAGTACCATGGCAAGCTACGCAATTATTATCTATAATTGGCTTTATGTTTTGAATGTATTTTGTTGTATTTGAAGTTAAAGGAGTTGTTAAATCATCTTCAGAATGATTGCTACAACCAAAAATAAAAAATAAGGTGCTAAAAATTAAATAATGTATTTTATTCATGTTAAAATTGTTTTATATTCACAATATTACAAAATAATTTATAAGTTTGTGCATAGAGAATAAAAATATATGAAAAAAATAGTAGTTGGTTTAGTTGTACTGTTTGCGATACTTTTGGTGTCTTACAAATATTTATATCATGCACACAGAGATATTGCAAATGAGGAAGCTGTTTTTTCAGTAACAGTGAAACAACTTTCGAATGATTTTTTGCAAGATGAAGCCAAAGCAAATTTAAAATACTTAGATAAATCGATACAAATTACGGGAAAAGTTACTAATGTTGATATAGCTAACAAAACCATAGTATTGGACGAAAAAGTATTTCTACTATTAAAAGACGCCAATGTTGTTAAATTAAATGAAACTATTTTGGTTAAAGGAAGAGTTATTGGATACGACTCATTATTAGAAGAAATAAAAATAGATCAAGCTGAAATTAAATAATTATGACAAAGAAAATTACTTTTTTATTTTGTGTATTCCCATTTTTAATGGTTGCTCAAGACGATTTACTTAATGAAATCGATACAATATCTGACGCAAATGAATCAGAAGTTGCTGCATTTAAATCATTAAAAATTGTAAATTTAGAATCTACAAAATTAGCATCAAAAGGCGATATGTATTTTGTGGTAGCACACCGTTTTGGTTATTTTGACAAAGGATTTGAAGATTTTTTCGGTTTGGATGAAGCCAATACACGTTTGCAATTTGTATATGGATTAACCAATGGTGTTACTATACATGCTTCTCGTTCTGGATTTCAAAAAACGTATGAGTTTGCTACTAAATACAGATTATTTGGACAGAAAAAGCAGGGCTTTCCTTTTGAAATTGTCGGATTTAATAGTTTAGCAATTAATACAGAATTAGAAAAAACAACCTTACCAAAATTAGAGTTCTCAGACCGTTTGGCTTATGTGAATCAAATTCTAATTTCAAGAAAATTCAACGATAATTTATCATTAGAAATTGCACCAACACATTTTCATCAAAATTATGTAGCCAATAATTCTCAAGACAATAGTCAATTTGCCGTTGGTTTAGGAGGTAGGTATAAGTTTACCAAACGTTGGTCGTTTAATTTGGATTATGCAGCACATTTAAACAGAGCATCTAATTCTACTTTCAAAAATCCACTTTCTATAGGATTCGATTTAGAAACAGGTGGTCACGTGTTCCAAATGCATTTTACAAACTCGCAAGCCATGCACGAATCGGGATATTTAGGTAATACGTCTGGAAGTTGGAATGATGGAAAAATAGCTTTTGGATTTAATTTAATTCGTGTTTTTTAATTTATGAAAATAGTATTTTTCTTTTTATTTATTTTTTCAACTACTTTTGCACAGAAAGATGTTTTTGCTGTGTCCAGAAATGGGAGTCTTTTAGAATTAAAAGAATTAATTAAGTCAGATTTAGATTGCATAAATAAAATAAATGAGAATGGATATTCCACTTTAATTTTAGCTATTTATTCTAATAATATTGAAGTTGCAAATTATTTATTGCAAAATGTGAACAATATTAATTATCTTTCTAAAAGTGGAACAGCATTGATGGCAGCAGTAATCAAAGAAAATTATGAATTTTCAAAGCAATTAATTGAAAAAAAAGCCAATCTTGATTTTCAAGATTCAAATGGTCAAACTGCCCTAATTATGGCAATAAATACAAATAATTTACCAATAATTGAGCTTTTAATTTCGGCTAAGGCAAATTTGAAAATAAAAGACAATTACAATAAAGAAGCCCTTGATTATGCTCTTAAAACAAATAATCAAAAAATTATTAATCTACTAAATTATTAACCATTACATTTTAAATTATGAAAAAAATTTTACTTTTTACACTCATTCTTTTTGGTATGATTGCTACTGCGCAAAATCATACTACTGGAGTAATCAATTTGACTACAGGTTATACAGTTAAATTTGATACTAATCCAACGACGGTAACAATGACATTAGTTGGCCCATCTAATAAATGGTTAGGGCTTGGATTTGGAATGACTTCAATGTTTTCAACTGGTGATGGTGTAATTGCATCTGGAGCATCAGCTACTTTAACTGATAGAAATTTCACAGGATCTGGAAGCACTCCAAATTCAGATGCAACACAAAATTGGACGACAACATCTAATTCAGTTGATGGTACTGGAACAGTTAGAACAATTATAGCTACAAGAGCTTTATCAACAGGTGATTCCTCAGGTTCAGATTTTACTTTTACAAATTCAACTGCTTCAATTAATTTAATATGGGCTTTAGGTAATGATTTAAATTTAGGTTACCACGGTTCTAGAGGTAATGGTGTTACAGGAACTTTTGCATTAAGTACTGACTCATTTGCTATGGCAGGTTTTAAACTATATCCAAACCCAGCAGATGATATTTTTGCTATTGAATTACCGAATGAATTTGAAACTGTTGAAGTTAAATTATTTGATGTTGTAGGTAAGTTAGTTTTTACTAAACAAATTTCTCAAATAGATAACAAA
>NZ_JBIKJI010000042.1:0-13965 GCF_044361065.1 Flavobacterium sp. | reverse complement strand
ATCTGAAAGAATTGCTTTGTAGGAAGAAAAAGAAAAGCTTTTATAATCTATACCCAAGTGATGTTTTGGATTTAGATGAATATACTGAATCACATTTTTTAAATATTCTTCATTTTCAATTTGTATTCTTTTGAAATGTTTTTCAAATAAACTTCCAGTTCTATTATTTTGTTTGTTAAATGCTTTTGCATAAGCGTTAAATAAATTCGATAGTGCTTGTGTCACATCTTTTTCATTATTAATTTGAAACACAAAATGAAAATGATTATCCATTAAGCAATAGGCAAAAGTTTCTACTTTACGTTTTAAATATTTCAAATATAGTTTTAGAAAGTAGCGTTTATTTTCATCAGTATTGAAAATAGTTTCACCATTAATACCCCTGTTATAGATGTGATAAACTTTGTCTTTTTCTAAAATTTCAAGTTTCATTTGGCATTTATTTTCAACTATAAGGTTTCAATAACCTTTTTGGTCTTGCTTATTATTGGTTTATTTTTATAATTTTATACCTACAAGGTTTTGGAAACCTTGCAGGAATTTGGAGATCCACCCTCTAAAAAAACCAACTCGCCACAGCAATCGCGGCAATTACACAAATTAAATCTACTAATAGCATAATTCCTAAAGTATATCGTGTGTTTTTTACGTTAATACTTCCAAAATAAACTGCAATTACATAAAAAGTAGTTTCTGCACTGCATTGAAAAATAGCGCTCAATCTTCCGGTTAATGAATCAACTCCAAATGTGTTCATTGCATCAATCATAAATCCTCTTGAGCCACTTGAGCTGAAAGGACGTAACATAGCAACAGGTAACGAATCGGTAATTTGTTTGCTTACGCCAATATTTGAAAACACAAAAGAAATTCCGTTGCTTATAATTTCAAACAAGCCACTATTTCTAAAAAAAGAAATGGCTACCAACATTCCCATTACATAAGGAAAAATAGTAACACCAGTAGTTAAACCATTTTTTGCACCGGAAACGAAGGCATCAAAAATTGTGGTTTTTTGCTCTATGAATTTACTTTCTTTGGTGAAGGCATAAATCAATGTAATTCCAATGATAGCAATTAACATTAAACCTGACAAATTAGAAGTAAAGAAGTTTTTTTCCACTAAATTTAATCCGTTAACGTAAAACAATAATCCAGTAATTGCAGCAATTATAGTCATTAATCCAACGATTAAAGTAGCGCTTTTAAAGTTTATTTTCTGTTTAATTCCTACAATCAAAAGCGCAGCAATGGTACCTATAAATGAGGTGATGATACAAGGCAACATAACATCTGCTGGATTTTCCGCATTTGCTGCTGCACGATAACCAATAATGGATGTTGGAATCAAAGTTAACCCTGCGGCATGCAAACACATAAACATAATTTGCGCATCGCTGGCTTTGTCTTTTTCTGGATTAAGTGTTTGTAGACTTTCCATAGCTTTTAATCCGAAAGGCGTTGCAGCAGAATCTAATCCTAAGAAATTTGCAGCAAAGTTTAACGTCATATAAGAAACCGATTCGTGATTTTTAGGTACAGATGGAAATATTTGTGCGAAAAACGGACTTAATTTTTTGGCTAATTTTTCGGATGCGCCTGAAATTATTAGCAACTCCATCAAACCGCAAAAGAAAGCCAAATACGCCATAAGAGGGAAAATAATATCGAACAAACTGTTTTTACAAGTGGGTAATAAACCATCCGATTTTTGTGTGCCACTGTAAATTTTTACGGTTTGATTTTTATAAACGTAAGTGGTATCTGGATTTAATGTATCTCTATTAATGGTAAAGGTTTTTTCTTCGGATTTTTGAATACTATCTTTAATAAAAGCAGGGATTTCTTTTAAAAACTTTTCCGAAATTAAAATAGGATCATCTTTTTTTCCATTTAAAACATAATCTACAGAATATGTGTTTTCTGCAAATAAACTTACTATAATAAACACTATAGAAGAAATAAAAATAGTCAACCAAAATCTACTTAATACCATATTGTATTTTTTTTGTAAATGTATGATTTTATAAGATAAAAAAAAACCGTTCCAAAATCAATTGGAACGGTTTAGTATTTATTAGGTTTTTTTATAAAGTAGGTTGTAATACTTTATCAATGATGTGTGCCACACCATTTGAACCTTGAATGTTAATTGTTCTAATAGTTGCATTAGCTGCTGTAATATCAGCAATTTTTACAGTCCCAGCAGCTATTGAAATAGTTTGTTGTGGACCGGTTAATTGTGTATTAATAACCAAAGGTGTCGTAACAGGAGGATTAGGTGCGCTTGCTGGTGCCACAAAAACAGTTGAAGACGAAGCTCTAGTATTATTGTTTGCTATGTGGTATCTTAATACTTTAGTAATATTTGCATCCGATTGACCTGTTAAAAACGATGCACTCGAAAAAGCTGCATTAGTTGGAGCAAAAATTAATCGAGATAATGATGATGCAGATGATGATGGAATAGGACCCGTTGCAGATGTAACATCAGTTAAAACTGCAGCTTGTGGCGCTGAAGTCAACACACCTACTAAACTAGACAAATCTGGATTGGCAATAATTAAGTTGTGTACTTTTGGAATACTTAACACATTACTAATTACATGTATAATTCCATTACTTGCATTAATATCTGCTTGTAAAACAGTTGCACCGCCATTAGTATTTCCGCCATTAAGAACTACACCATTTGTTTTATTTACATACATACTAATAAAAACTGAGCTAGACGTAAGTGCTTGTTGAGGTGGTGTTGATGCAGCAGTAAAACCTGTAATCAAAGGAGAAAAAGTAGAAATATAACCTTTTGATGGAAAATCTGAAGCTATTGTGCCTATTGATAAAACGTGGTATTGTAATATTCTTCTTAAGGTAGCAATATCAGCAGTTGTTGTTGTAGCGGCTATTGTAGCTTCCGTTATTCCGGCCGCAATGAAAGCGCTATTTTTTGGAGCAAATACCGTGTATGATCCTGGGTTTCTGAATGTATTTAGTAAATCTGTTTTTACTAAAGCTGCTTTTAGGATGCTGAAATTTGCAGCATCAGCATCTAATATCTCTACAATGGTAGGATATTTTTCAATTACATTATTTGAATCACTTTCACAAGAAAATGATAATAATGCTACAGTTACTACTGCAAACACTTTTGAAATTTTATTAATTAGTTTCATATTTAAATTATTTAATTTTAGTTATTTTATTTTCCGAATGTGTATCTTAGTGTGAATTGTGCTTGCCAAACATCAAATACCGATGAATTATTAGATAAGGTATCTTTAATTAGATATCTTTTACCATTATCATCGGTTTGTTGTGCCAATTGAAAACCTGGAACATAATTGTTTGCAGCACTTGGAGCTTGATTAACCGATAATATTTGTGTATTTGTTGCTCTTTTCGAAACGCCCCAATCATTATTTAACAAGTTTGTGAAGTTTAAGATGTCTGCTCTAAATTGAAAAGATTGTTTTTTTCCTTTTATTTTTAAGTAGAAATCTTGAGTAACAGATAAGTCTAAACGGTGTAACATAGGTAACTCAGATGCATTTCTGTCCACATATTGCCCACGTTTTGTTTTTAAATAAGAATCTTGTTCAATATATTTATTGAAAGCTTCTGCTTGTTGAGCGGCAGTAAATAAAACCTGACTTACACCTCCAAAATTTTGAGTGATATCAACAAATCTAAGCTCTGAAGCATTATTAGGTACGTACAATAAATCATTTCCGTTTACACGGTCACCGTTGATGTCACTTCCATACGTATAAGTATAAGGATTTGCTTTTTCTCCAACATAACCAATGTTAAATGAAGTAGAACCCCCATATTTAGTTCCGTAATTTAATTTATATCCTATTAAACCTACAATTCTGTGAGGCGTATTGTTGTTTGAATTCGATAAATCTAAATTGTTATTTCCTAATACAGATCTTGCATTTGTCCATGACCCTGAAGCAATAGAACCAGCAGACATTAAATCTTGAGCATTTGATTTAGTATAGGCAATTGAACCCCAAAACCCTTTTTTATAAGGATATTCTAACTTAAATGTTGTTGAAACAAAATAACCTTGGTTAGAGTTTGATAATACAATTGCATTAGAAACATTATTATTTATTCTAGACCCTGCATCAGTTCCTGAATAGAAAGGCCTGTTATCACCTGCATTATTAATTGTTCCAACTGGAGCTGCTAAATTGGCATTGTAATAAAACACTTCGTTTATGTTTTGGCTATAAATTCCTTCAAATGAAGCTACTAAACCAAAAGGTAATTTTTGATCTATAGCAAAATTTGTTTTCCAAGACTGAGGAAATTTGAAATTATCATCAGTAAAAGCCAAATCAAACGTAGATGGTAATTGAGGTGTACTTGGAGTAAAGTATTGACCTGGATTAGCAGTAAACCCGTAACCGCCGTTAATTAAGTCTGCACCACTTACATCAACAAAACCAGTTAATACCCCATTATTTCCAATTGCGTTAGATAAAAACACAAGTGGTGGTCTACCTGTAAATATTCCTGTTCCACCTCTAAAAATGGTTCTTGCATTTTTGTTTACATCTAAGTTAAATCCAAATCTTGGTTCAAACAAGTATTGGGTTTTTGACATGTTTCCGGTATTGAATTTTTCGCCATTTGCAAAAGTCATTGCTGTAACTGCAGGATTTTCCAATGCAGTATCCTCAAAACTAACAGCAGTAGCTCTAATACCAAAAGTAAGTTTTAAATTATCTGTGGGTTTGTATTCATCTTGTGCATAAACATCAATTTTATTAGATTTTAATACTTGCATTGGTTCTGCACCACCTGGCAATGCAGAATATCTGTATTGAAATCTTGATGGTAAATTTGCAACTGTTGTAGCTGGAGCACCATTATTAGCAACCGTTTCAGCTACCGCTCCTTGGAATGCAGCTAAACTATCAAAGATATACACCCCATTTGACGCTGGGAAGAAATTGTTATTTGATACAAATCTTTCAAAATTTGCTCCAAATAATAAGGTGTGTTTTCCAAAATTACCAGTAATATTATTGGTAAAATGCAATGTAGAATAATCTAATAAGTTAGAAGGAGTAAATGGGTCTAAACCAGCAGAAATGTAGTTATTTGCACCTCTTTTAATATCAATAGTTGGAAAAAGTCCGCCACCTTGTAAGCTTCTATTTTCTAACTGTTTATCATATCCTGCAATAAAGTTATTAGACCATTTTTCTGAAATTTTCCAATCCCATTCTAAAACAGCAGATCTTGTATTGTCTTCAATAACGTAACCGCTATTTTTGTATGACATAGAAAAAACGTTTGTTCTTCTGTTACCAAAACCAGCAGAGTTTGAATTTGAAATTAATTCATCAGCTCCAGAATCATGGTGCACATAACGTGCTGTTAACTTATGATTGTCATTAATATTCCAGTCAATTCTTGCTAAAAACTTTTTAGATTCTCTAACAGCATCAAAATTTTCAAAAGCACCTGTTTCGTAGCCAAATGAGTTTTGTAATAAGTTAGATACATTTACTAAATCAGTATAAGCTGTTTCAGATACTTGTGCTCCAGCATTTGGCGATCCTGATGAAGTCCAAGTTGTTGCTGGACTAACATTATCAATAGTTTCAAAGTTACCAAAGAAGAATAATTTGTCCTTTATAATTGGTGCGCCAATTCGAGCTCCCCAAATTTTTTCTTCAAATTTTGAAGGCGTAATATTTATATTTCCGGCTCTTTCACCTAAATATTCTTTTTTATCATTTCTGAATGAATGATAAACAGAACTTTCAACTTCATTTGTACCACTTCTAGTTACCGCATTAATTCCTGAACCTGTAAAACCTGATTGTCTAATATCGAAAGGAGCAATGTTTACTTGAAGTTGTTCAATAGCATCTAATGAAATTGCAGTAGAACCTGTTCTACCTCCAGCTTGAGAATCTGAACCCAAACCAAAACCATTATTAAATACAGAACCATCAATTGTAAAATTGTTCAAACGAGAATCTTGCCCTCCAAATGTTCCGTTACTTCCAGCATTTGCATTGTATTTTGTAATACTGTTGATGTTTCTAGAACCAATAATTGGCACAGCGTTTATCTCTCTGTTAGAAAATTGCTGACCCGCACCCGTTTTACTTTTGTTAAAAGCATCTTTAGAATTTACAGATACAATTTTTACTTCTTCAATAGAATTAATGGCACTTTGCATCTCAATATTAATTACAATTGAGTTTCCTAGTGGAGCCGTAATTTCTTCAATTACAAAAGGGTTATACCCTACATAATTTACTTTAATTGTGTAAGGACCTCCTGGTCTTACAGAATTAGCCGAGTAATTTCCTTTTTCGTCAGCTGTCGAAAAGTATTTTGTTCCCGTGGGAACGTGCTTAATTTCTACAACTGCAGCTGCAAGAGTTTCACCTGTTGAAGATTTTACAGTACCAGTTATAGCTGATTTTGTAACTTGTGAAAAACCAAATGCCGAAATGAATAGAAAAAACCAATAAATGTTCTTTTTCATGTTTTTTTAGTTAAATATTTTTGACAAAATTATAAAAATTTTAACAAATCACATTAAGAAAACATTAACACTTATTTATTTTATTAACAATTTTCAACTAATAAACTTACTTAATAGCGTAGTTGTTGAACTGTCATGGTTTTTGATATTTCCGCTTTCTATTTCACTTAAAATAGAATTTGCCAATTGCTTTCCAAGTTCAACACCCCATTGGTCATAACTATAGATGTTCCAAATAATGCCTTGTACAAAAATTTTGTGTTCATACAAAGCCACTAATGCGCCTAAACTTTCTGGAGTTAATTTTTTTATTAATAAAGTATTGGTTGGTTTGTTGCCTTCAAAAACTTTAAAAGGTATTAAATCTGCTACTTCAGCTTCTGTTTTACCTTGTGCTAAAAATTCTGAAAGTACTTGTTCACGAGATTTTCCTTTTAATAAGGCTTCTGTTTGTGCAAAAAAGTTAGACATTAATTTGTTATGATGGTCTTTTTCACCATAAAGGGGTTCAATAAAACCAATAAAATCTGTTGGAATTAGTTTTGTTCCTTGATGAATTAATTGGAAAAACGCGTGTTGCGAATTGGTTCCTGGCTCGCCCCAAACAATTGTTCCTGTTTGGTAATTTACTTGTTTTCCATTTCTAGCTATAGATTTTCCATTGCTTTCCATAATACCTTGTTGTAAATAAGGCGCTAGTTTTTGTAAATATTGTGTATACGGAATTAGTGCTTCTGTTTCTGCACCAAAGAAATTATTATGCCAAATACTTAACAACGCTAATACTATAGGAATGTTATTTTCAAAAGGCGTATTTGCAAAATGCACATCCATTTTATTAGCACCTTTTAATAATTGATTAAAATTATCGTATCCAACAGCTAAACTTATAGTTAAACCAACGGCACTCCATAATGAAAATCTTCCGCCAACCCAATCCCACATAGGAAAAATATTTTCGGGTGCGATACCAAAGTTGGTTACGTTTTTCAAATTTGTTGAAACGGCTACAAAATGTTTGGCAATATCTTTCTCAGTAGCATGCTGTAAAAACCATTTTTTTACGGTTTCAGAATTGGTTAAGGTTTCCTGAGTCGTAAATGTTTTAGAAACGATAACAAATAAAGTAGTTTCAGGATTTATTTTTTTTAATATTTCTTGTACATGATCGCCATCTACATTAGAAATAAAATGTGTGTTTAAATTGTTTTTATAAAATTGTAAGGCTTCCACAATCATGGCCGGACCTAAATCCGAACCACCAATTCCAATATTCACCACATCTGTAAATGGTTTTCCAGAATATCCTTTCGCTTCTCCAGAAACGATATAATTTGTAAAATCTTTTATTTTATTTTTCGTGTCATAAATTTCAGGAATTACATTTTTTCCTTCAAACAAAACCACATCGTTTTCATTAGCACGTAATGCGGCATGAAGCACGGCTCTGTCTTCGGTTTCATTTATTTTTTCTCCTGAAAAATACTTTGAAATAGCATCCGGCAAACCTACTTCATTTGCTAATTCTATAAGTAATTGTATGGTTTCTTCAGTCCAATTATTTTTTGAAAAATCTACATAAAATTCATCCCATTCAATATTGAATTTTTCAGCTCTTTTGGCATCATTTTGAAACAAATCTTGAATAGATTGTTGTCCAGTTTCTGAAAAATGCGATTTTAATTTTTGCCAAGCTTTTGTTTCTGTTGGATTGATATGTTGTAATTTCATGATAAAATTGTTTATTCTTTAAATGTTTTTGCAGTGGTTTCGTCTAATTCTTTTTTTAGCGGTGCAATTGTAGCTAAATATTTTGTTTTTTGTTTTTTTGTCATTGGTTCCGAAGATGGCAATTTTAAGCGCAAAGGATCTACTTGCACGCCATTTTTCCAAAAACGATAACATACGTGCGGACCCGTAGCTAAACCGGTACTTCCGACTTTTCCAATAATTTGACCTTGCGTTACAGATTGCCCTCTACGAACTAAAATTTTCGACATGTGAAGGTATTGTGTAGCGTATTTTCCGTTGTGTTTTACTTTTACAAAATTTCCGTTTCCAGAACTATATCCCGTGGCTTCTACAACTCCTGAAGCGGTTGTTTTTATAGGTGTTCCGTGTGGTGCAGCATAATCTGTTCCATTATGTGCTTTCCAAGTAAATTGTACTGGATGAAATCTTCGAGTTGTAAATTTTGAGGTTAATTTGAAAAAGGATAAAGGTGCTTTTAAAAACATACTTTTAGCTCCCGAAGCTTTTTCGTCATAATATTCTGGATTTTTTTGATTCTCATTTAATTTATATGGGAACGCGTATATTTTTTTTCCTTTGTATTCAAAATAAGACGCTTCTACTTCGTCTACTCCTAAGTATTCGCCGTTTTCAAAATATTTTTCTTTGACGGTTACGGCAAATTTATCTCCTTTTTTTAGCTTGAAAAAGTCAATTGAATATTTATAAATCTGTGCCAATTCGTTTGCTAAATCAGCGCTTACACCTTTTCTTGATAAAGTTTCTGATAAAGATCCGTCCAACTCTGCCGCAATAGTTCTTCTTTTTATAACGGTAGGGCGTTTTTTTATTTCTACACGAATCGAATCCCGTAAATCAACCACCAAAAAGCTGGTTTTGTCTTGCACATAAACCAGGGCTTTTAAATTTTTCTTGTTTTTTTTATCGGAAAAAGTTAGAAAAGCTTTACCAGCTCGGATGGTTTTTATATTGAAAGAATCCTTAATTTTTTCTGTAACATCAAATGTTTTTAAACTATCTGGCAATGTATACGCTTCTAAAATAGTGCTAAATGTGTCTCCAGATTGCAAGGTGTCTTCTACCACTGAAAAATCATTAAAAGTAAATCCGTATTTTTTAATTATTGGGATTTTTTTTGCGATTTTATCTGTTGTTTTTTTGTCATTTTCTTTATTTTGACATGAAAACGTGAGTAATAATATAGCGTATAATATATATTTCAAATCTTGTTTTTTAATTATTCTCCCCAGTTTTCTAATTCATCTTCGCTCCAAAGTTCTGGAAAGAAAATACGTTTTTGGTATTTTGGTAGCATGTATTTTTTCCAATCACTTCCGCCAGTAGCTTCATGATTTCCGGGAACGCTTTCGATATATTTTTTTGCAGCATTAAAATGTCCCATCACCCAGGTAATGTTTACAGTTTTGTCGTAATGACGCATAGCTGCTACTAATTCTGGATTTTTTTGATCGTTTTCTGGTAATTGTTTAAATTTTTGCCAAAGATTTATGGTATTATATTCTTCCATAAAAGCCAAAAATTCCTTTTTATATTTTCGTTCGAATTCGCTTAACAAATATGATTTTTCTCCTGTTTGATGATCTTTTCCTGCGGCTTGCCAATATAAATGTTCTAGCGCGTGCGTGTAAGACGTATTTCTATCAATGGTTGCTCTAAAACGGAAATCGATTAAATTAATCAAATCGGTTGATGCAAATTCGATCATTCTGTATTGCGCACTTTGAAAACCACTTGCTGGTGTTAATGTATTTCTGAATTTTAAATATTGTTCAGGTTCCATTCCTTCTTTCATAATATCAAAAGAAGTGGTTAACATATCAAAATAGCGGCTAATTCTGTTTAATCTTTCTGTAAAAAATTCAGTGCTTGGTGCAGTATCGTGACACACTTGTTCCATTTCCCAAAGTATCATTTTAAATAACAATTCATTCACCTGATGATACATAATAAACACCATTTCATCTGGTAGGGTAGAACGCTGAATTTGTAAATTTAAAAGCGCATCGGTTTGGATGTAATCCCAATACGTTATTGGTTTTGCCCAAAGTAATCCTTCTAAATGGGTTTCAGTTTTTTGATTTATTTTTCCGAACTTTTCATCTAATTGTTCGATTTTTGTTGAAATAGAATCTTGCAAAATAAGTATTATTTAAAATTTATAGGATGTTTTAATCCTTTGTACTGATCAATATCTGCTTTTATAGAACCAACTGCTAAACTGGCTTTTACTCGTATTGGAATTTTATTTTCATCGTCTGATATCCAAACAGTTAAACTCTCTTCTTCTTTAAAAACACGCCCAGCTTGAACAAGTGGTTTAAAAACCATACAGTTTATTTCTCCAAATTTAGAGTTTATATTTTCTTTACCAACAAATTTAAGTTTAAATTTTGTAGTTTCTTCATCAAAAAACATATCTATTGTTATGGATTCGCCTACTGCTAATTTGTCAACTTTAGGGTGATTTCTTAGATAATAAAAAGATGATACAATATCCTGAATATTTTCTGGCACATTAAACGTTTTTTCAGTTTTGTTTTTATAATCTTTTACTAAAACGGTATTGTTGTTTTGGTTGAAATAGCCTTGTTGATTTTTCGTATAGCCACCTTCGTTTATATTTCTAATAAACACATAAGGTTTGTTGGTTTCTTTATTAAAGTAACTTTCATAGTTGTCTACTACTTTAAACATCATTTTAGTCATACCAGTTGTGTAACCTTTTCCAATAACATGGTGCATTTTTTTACCATTCAGTTCTGCATCTTTCACTTCTAAAGTGGCATAGCCAGCATTTATTAGTCCGTAATGTATTCTTAATTTAAAAAATTCACCGATTGCGTAAGAATCTATTTCCTCAGTATCAAAAGAGTTTGAAAGTACAAACACAGTAAAAAGTAAAATTATTCTTTTCATTTTATAAGGTTTTCTTTGAAGAATGCAATTATTGTTCCAAAGTTACAAAAAACAAAAAACCCAGTCAAATGAATTAACTGAGTTTTTATCTTTTAACCAACCAAAAACTATAAATTATGAAAACTTATACGCAATATGAGTCTACTACCTCTCAATTGCTCTGCAAAGATATGTTAAGATTTTATATTTTATTTAATAAAAAATCAACTTTAACACTTTTAACGGAAATAATCTCAATAAAAGCGGTTAAAATTTAACAAAATAAAAAAATAGATCACTTTTTTTATGTATTTAATAATATTATTTTTGTTTCGATTGTTTTGAATGATTAAAAAAAGCAGCTATTTATATTATTTCTAATAGTATAGACAAGTTTATTAGAATTTAGAAGAAAATATTTCTTTAACAGCAAGTTCGTAATTTCTTTTACTTTGAGCTTTTTTAATTTTCTTAAATGTTTTTTGGGTATCCGGAAATGATTGTGAAAAGTATTCCCAAAAGCCTAACATTTTCATTCTAATTGGCGTTGGGCCTTGCAAAAACGCATCGTATTCCTGATAAATTTCATCGTGAAACGCATTAAAAATCTTAAACCTATCTTCTGGATATTCGGTAATATTATTTTTAATCATATTAGGTAAAAATGGATCGGCAAGTAAGCCTCTACCAATCATAAAATGATCAATACTCGGAAAGCGAGCTTGCATGTCTCTAAATTTTTCAACGGAAGTAATATCACCATTATAATACAATTTGTGTTTAGAAACATCCAAACAACGTTGAAACGAATCTAAATCCACATCGCCTTTATAGACTTGCTTACCAATTCTGGCATGTATAGCAATATTTTTTATAGGGTATTTTTCTAAAATCGGGAACACATCTAAAATTTCTGCTGCATTTTCATAACCCATTCGCATTTTCATCGAAACCACAATATTCGTTTCGCTGTGAACTTTATCTAGAATAGAATGAATTCGCTCGGTATTACTAATTAATCCAGAGCCCATACCGCATTTTGCCACCATTGGATACGGACAGCCTAAGTTCCAATTGAGCTCTTTATAACCAAGTGATTGTACGTATTTTGCTACAAATAAAAACTCATCCGCATCGTTAGTTATAATTTGCGGAATTACTTCTAAAGTCGTATTGTTTTCTGGAAGAATATCACGTTCGTATGACGCTTTAATTTCTAATTTTCCATTTAATCTGATATAAGGCGAATAGAACGTATCAATACCACCAAAGTGTTTATGAAACGCATTTCGAAATCTAAAATCCGTAAAACCTTGTAAAGGAGAAGATAATAAAGTAACGCTCATATTTTTAGATTTTTAGATAATAGATTTATAGATTAATTAGAATGCTAACATTTTTTTTTGAATAATTTTTTTTCAATTTTTTTTATCTAAAGGGTCTAAAAATCTAAAAATCTATACATTATCTGAAGCAAACCATTCTGCAAAAGACGATTCCGTTTCTTGCAAACGTAGCGAATGTAACTGAATGTCTTTAGGCAAACGCGCTCTAATTTTATTTGCAAAATCCACTACCATGTTTTCACTTGTAGGTTGATAATCCACTAAAATTACATGATGTCCGCGATTCTGTAATTCTTTTGCCAATTCTACGTGTGGGGTATTTTGGTTAAAAACCGTAGCGTGATCAAACACATCCACAATGTCTTCTCGGACAATTTTTTTTAAATCGGAAAAATCAATTACCATTCCGAATTTTACGTGATTTGAATCTGTAATCGGCTCACCAATAACCGTAACCGATAGTTTATAACTATGTCCGTGTACGTTTTTACATTTTCCATCATAGCCATAAAGGGCATGACCCGTTTCGAAATTAAATTGTTTGGTAATTCTAATTTTACTCATGATGTGATAATTGAAATGCAAAATTACGAAATTATTCACATATCTTTGCTTCAAATGTGCAACTAATGGAATTGAATCCGCTTTACGAAACCATAATTACCGATTTATTAGAAAACCAATATGCCGTTTGCGATGCTTTTTTTTCAGAAGAAGCGGTGCAGATTATGCGTGCCGAATTAGAACAGAAATTGGAAACAACCGAGTTTAAAAAATCCGCAATTGGAAATAAATCGTATGAAGTGGTGAAAGAAGAAATTCGTGGTGATTATATTTTTTGGTTGGATGAAGAAGATAAAAATCAAGCTTCAGAAACGTTTTTCAATACCATCAACGATTTTGTAACTTACATTAATGCGACTTGTTATTTGGGCATTTCCACTAAAGAATTTCATTATGCGATGTATCCAGAAGGCACTTTTTACAAACGTCATTTGGATGTTTTTAAAAACGATACGAAAAGAAAATTATCTATAGTGTGTTATTTAAACGATGAAAATTGGCAACCCGAATTTGGTGGCGAATTGGTCATTTACAAACCAGAAGAAGACATTAAAATTTACCCACTAAAAGGCAGAGTTGTCATTTTTGAAAGTCAAATTTTAGAACACGAAGTAAAACCTGTTCAAAGAAAAAGATTTAGTATTACGGGTTGGTTGAAAACGAGTTAGATTTTTTATTTGAAGCAGATATTTTTTATTTCAGTTCACTTTTTGTCCCGCTATCCGCTATATCTTTTTAAAATTGTTACCTTCGAGAGCCACAGGAAACAATTTTAAAAAGGATGCCGCTACTATCGGGGCTAAAACACAAAAACTAGTTTCTAAAAGACTATTTCTTAAACCCTTCCAACGCTTTTTTCGTGAA
>NZ_JBIKJI010000041.1:0-14005 GCF_044361065.1 Flavobacterium sp. | reverse complement strand
TCATATATGTTACATTTGGTTACACGAAGTTATGTAAAAAAATAAAAAATAGATTTAATTTTTATAGAAAATTCTTTTTACACGCTGCGAAATACTGGTTAAAATTTCATACGGAATGGTGTCGCAAACGCTTGCTATTTCTTGTACGTGCGGGTTTTCACCAAAAATTATTACTTCATCGCGTTCTTCACACGGAATAGAAGTGACATCAACCATAAGCATATCCATACAAATATTTCCTAAAATGGTGGCTTTTTGGTTGTGAATGAGTACATATCCTTTTTCATTTCCCCAAGCACGTCTAATTCCATCTGCATATCCAATAGGAATTGTTGCAATTCGCATTTCTTTTTGAACTACAAATTTTCTACTATAACCAATGCTTTCGTTTTCGTTAACAATTCTTATTTGCGAAATAATACTTTTTAAAACACTCACATTTTCCAACGAAATTTGCTCTTCTTCCGAATTACCTACGCCATAAATTCCAATACCCAAACGGACCATTTCAAATTGATATTCTGGAAAATTAAAAATTCCGGAAGTATTTAGAATATGCCGTATAGGTTGAATTTGCAAAGTAGTAGAAATTTCTGTAGCAATGGCTTCAAATTGCTCAATTTGTTGCAAGGTAAACGCTTTAAAATCAAAATTATCTGATGCGGCTAAATGCGAAAAAATACTGGTAACTTTCACAAAATTATTGTGTTGTAATAACGTAATTAATTCAGAAACTTCCGATTTTTCAAAACCTAAACGATGCATTCCGGTATCAATTTTTAAATGAATAGGATATCCGTTGAGGTTTTTTTCTTTTGCCAATTCAATAAAGGAAGTAATTCCAGAAAGAGAATACATTTCGGGTTCCAATTGATAAGCTATCATAGCTTTATAACTACTAATTTCAGGATTTAATACCATTATTGGTGTAGTTATTCCTGCTTTCCGCAATGCAATTCCTTCATCGGCGAAAGCCACACCCAAATAGCCAACTTTTAAATGTTCCAGCTGTTTGGCAATTTCATAGCCGCCATTTCCATAACCAAACGCTTTTACCATTACCATAATTTTGGTATTTTGGTGAAGTTTTTGTTTGTAAAAATTATAATTTGTAGTTAGAGCATCTAAATTAATTTCTAAAACCGTTTCGTGATTTTTTTCTTCTAATAAAACTACAATTTCATCAAAATTAAAACTTCTGGCACCTTTAATTAAAATGGTTTCGTTTTTAAACGAATCGGTATTAAATTGTTGTAAAAATGACTTTGTGTTTGCAAACGAAATTACATTTGGCACATCTTGAAAATACTTTCCAATGGTTTCTCCGATGGTTATAATTTGTGCAATATTATTTTGTTGTAATAATTTGATTACATTACTATAAAGTTCATTTAAATTTAAGCCGCTTTGAAAAATATCCGATAAAATGATGGTTTTTTTCTGATGTAGTTTTTGCTGATCTAAAAAATCCAGTGCAATTTTTAACGATTGATAATCGCTTGAAAAACTGTCATCAATTAACAAACAATTATTAATTCCTTTTTTGGCTTGAAGTCGAATTTCTATATTATATAATTTTGAAATTCTTTCTTTAATGTTCGAAATAGATACTTTTAAATACAGTAATGTACAAATACAAGTTATCGCATTTTCAATAGAAATTGCATCTGCAAAAGGAAGCGAAACAGTAAATACTTCTTTTTCAAACTGAATCTCTAAGTTGGTTTTCAGGTTGTTTTTTAGTATCGATTGAATAAAAACGGTTGCTTTATTATCTTCAAAACTCCAAGTAAAGGTAGGAATGGTAATGTGTTTTTCTATCCAATCGTTTTTTTCTAAAATTAATATTTCAGCTTTAGAAAACAACTGACATTTTTCGATTATTTTTTCTTCAACTGTAGTAAAACCTTCCTGATGTGCGTTTCCTAAATGGGTAAAAATTCCAATATTCGGCTGAATAATTTCTGCTAAATGTTGCATTTCTCCTTTTAAAGAAATTCCGGCTTCAAAAATGCCTAAAGTGTGATTTTCGTTGATTCCAAAAATAGATAGCGGTACACCAACTTGCGAATTAAAGCTTTTAGGGCTTCTAACAACAGCATAATCTGGACTTAAAAGAAAATTCAACCATTCTTTTACAATTGTTTTTCCATTACTTCCTGTAATTCCGATAGTTTCTATTTGAAATTGATTTTTATATGCTTTTGCTAAATTTTGTAAAGCGATTATGGTGTTTTCTACGATACAAAAATGAGCTTTGCCATTTACAGATTCAGGAATGTTTTCTACAACAAAATGTTGTACCCCTTTTTCAATTAAACTTTCTATAAAAATATGCGCATCATTATTTTGTCCTCTCAAACAAAAAAATAAAGTAGCACTTCCGTTTTGCAAACTACGACTATCAATAGAAACGTTCTCAAATTCAATCTTAGAATTAGAGAAGTTAATATTTGCTTCGTGTAATATGTTAGATTTTACTACCATTTTTATGAATTTGTTAGTGCAAATTGCTAATATTCGAATTGAATTTACTTTTCTTTTTCTTCACGCATTGCTTTATAATAAGCGGCTCTACTTAAAGGCTCGTATTCTTCAGTTTCGCCCAGCATTACTAATTTTTTATCATCTGATTTTCTAAAACTATAATTAGCTAAATTACCAGTTCTGGTGCACACTGCGTGAACTTTTGTAACGTATTCTGCAGTTGCCATAAGTGCAGGCATTGGTCCAAAAGGATTGCCTTTAAAATCCATATCCAAACCGGCTACAATTACTCTAATGCCACTATTGGCTAAATCATTGCAAATTGTAATTATTTCATCATCAAAAAACTGGGCTTCATCAATACCTACAACATCACAACCTTGGGCTAAAATTCTAATATTTTCTGCAGCTGGAACTGGTGTAGAACGAATTTCGTTTTTATTGTGCGACACCACCATTTCATCATCATATCGAGTATCTACAGCAGGTTTAAAAATCTCCACTTTTTGTTTGGCAAATTGTGCGCGTTTTAATCGTCTAATTAATTCTTCTGTTTTGCCTGAAAACATAGAGCCACAGATAACTTCTATCCAACCAAATTGTTCTTCCTGATTTACCGTATTTTCTAAAAACATTTTTAATCTAAATTAATTAACTTCAAGATAAAGGTATAAAAATATGTGTACATCTATGTTGAAAAAAAATTGTAAAAATACTTTCTACAAGAATTTATACACATAATTTCTTTTACCTTTGTAATTATAACAAAAATATAAAAATCAACGCTATAAAAGTTCAACACAAACAAAAAGTTATGAAGAAAAAAATTGAAGGCGAATTAATTAGCATAGCGCACCGTTTATTAAAGCTTAAAAGTCATACAGAAACCATTCAATTACTTGAGGAAGTAAAAAAATTGTATGAGCAATTAGCGCTTTTAAAATTTTATGAAGCGAATACGGCTTTGGTAAATGAAGAATTTTCTGAAGAATTGTTTGAAGAAAAAGTAGCGAAAATTGTAGTTGGAACTATTGAGGTTGAAGACGAAGAAGAAATTCATATTGAAATGGCTTCAAAAGAGCATATTGCACAAATTGAAGAAGAACTTTTTGAAAAAAATGATATTTCTCACGAACTTTTTCCTTCAAGCGATATTGTAGAAATTGAAAAAGAAGAAATTATTTCTGAAAATATTGAGGAAGAAACACTTGAAGAAGAATTACTTGAAGAAAAATCAGTTCAAGAAAAAGCGCCAGAACAAGTAAATGAAACTCAAATAAAGAAGAAAAAAACGACTTCAAATCCTGAAATTATTGGTACAAAAGTGACCAAACAAATTTCAATGGAGGACATTTTAGTACACGATTATCAAGATACGTTTTTTGAGAAAAAAGAAGCTACAGATGATGCAATTTCTGATAGTTCTGAACCTATAACAGAAGATGAAATTATTGAAGAGATAAATGATGAGGTAAGTAGTGAAGTTGAGCCAGTTTCAGAAACAACTCCAGAAGTTGAAATTGAAATAGTGTCGGAAACTAAAGAAGAAATTCCAGTTGTAAACGGAAAAGCGATAGTTTTAGGATTGAATGATAAAATTGCTTTTGAGAAAAATTTATTTGCTGGAAACGGCGATGATTTAAACAGAGTATTATCTCAATTAAATACTTTTACAAATTGGGAAGAAGCAAAATCTTTTGTGTTAGATTTTGTAAAACCAGATTATAATAATTGGGAAAATAAAGAAGAATTTGAAGTACGATTTTTAGAAATTGTGGAAAATAAATTTAAATAAATAGTGCTTTATTAAACACAGATTACACAGATTCACACAAAATAATCAGTGAAAATTTGTGTAATCTGTGTTTTAAATTGTTTTAAATGAGTAAATTATACATAGTTCCTACGCCAATTGGCAATTTAGACGATATGACGTTTCGTGCCATTCGCGTGCTCAAAGAAGCTGATTTAATATTAGCCGAAGACACACGTACCAGCGGAAAATTGCTAAAGCATTTTGAAATTACTACGCATATGCACAGTCATCATATGCACAACGAACACAAAACGGTAGAAAATGTAATTGCTCGAATAAAAAGCGGCGAAACGATTGCATTAATTTCCGACGCAGGAACACCAGCCATTTCTGACCCCGGATTTTTGTTAACACGCGCTTGTGTAGAAAACGGAATTGAAGTAGATTGTTTACCTGGAGCGACAGCTTTTGTACCTGCTTTGGTGAATAGTGGTTTGCCGAATGATAAATTCGTTTTCGAAGGTTTTTTACCCGATAAAAAAGGCAGACAAACACGTTATTTGGTTTTAGCCGAAGAAACCAGAACTATGATTTTATACGTTTCTCCACATAAATTAAACAAAACGTTAACCGAATTTATTCAGTATTTTGGTGCAGATAGACCCATTTCTGTTTCCAGAGAAATTTCAAAATTACACGAAGAAACCATACGAGGAACAGCCGAAGAAGTCCTAAAACACTTTGAAGCAAAACCGGCAAAAGGGGAGATTGTGGTTTGTGTTGGGGGAAAGAGTTTAAAATAGTTAGTTAAAAAATGAAAAATCTACTCAACAAAAAATCTTTCCCAGAAACCATTGCTTTAATTGATGAAAAGTATACTTTCACACCAACAGGTTTCAAAAATGGAAATCAATTAAACAATGCTGGTGAAAATAATGGTTCGTGTAAAATTTTTGCTTTTGCTCAAATGCAGCAGTTGAGTAAAGAAGAAACGTTATCGTTATTCGGTGATTTCTATCAAGATGTTTTAAACTCACCAGACGCCACCGACCATCAAAATATTAGAAACTTTATGATTTTCGGTTGGAATGGCATTCATTTTGAAGGCGAAGCGTTACAGGCAAAGTAAAAAGTAAATCTTAGCGAATTAAACTATTTTTTGCCACGGATTATATGATTTGCACGGATTTAATCCTTATAATCTGAGAAATCAGTGGCTGAAATTAAAAATATTTATATATTTGTTAATCAATACTAAAAGCCAAAAATCGTAAATCACAAACCGTAAATCCAAAATCACTATGCGTTGGAATCTAAAATCAAAGCCAGAAAAAGAAAAAGTACAAGCCTTACAAAACACCCTTCAAGTCGATGAAATCATCGCTACTTTATTAGTTCAAAGAGGAATAGAAACCTTTGAACAAGCCAAAACATTTTTCCGTCCCACTTTAGAAGATTTGCACAATCCGTATCTAATGAAAGATATGGACAAAGCGGTTTCTCGTATCGAAAAAGCTATTGCCAATAACGAAAATATCTTAGTTTTTGGAGATTATGATGTTGATGGAACAACAGCTGTTTCTTTAGTTTCGAGTTATTTACGAAGTTTTTATCCGAATGTTGCGACATATATTCCAGACCGATATAACGAAGGTTACGGCATTTCCTATCTCGGAATTGATTATGCCGAAGACAATGATGTTTCCTTAATAATCGCACTCGATTGTGGGATAAAATCGATTGACCACGTGAATTATGCGAAAGCAAAAAACATCGATTTCATCATTTGCGACCATCACCGACCTGGCGATATTTTACCAGATGCCATTGCAGTTTTAGATCCAAAACGCGAAGATTGTTCCTATCCGTATGACGAATTATGTGGTTGTGGTGTAGGATTTAAATTGATTCAAGCGTTAGCCGAAAACAGAAACCAAACCATTCAAGATTTACTTCCTTATTTAGATTTGGTTGCTACAGCTATTGCTGCTGATATTGTTCCAATTACGGGTGAAAATCGAGTGTTGGCGAAATTTGGATTAGAAGTCATAAATACCAATCCGAGACCAGGAATTAAAGCCTTAATTCAAAATGTAAAGAAAAAAGTCTTAACCATTACCGATGTGGTTTTTATCGTAGCGCCAAGAATCAACGCTGCAGGAAGAGTGAAACACGGAAACGAAGCCGTAGCACTTTTAACCGAATACAATTTAGAACAAGCGGAACAATTTGCTTCTGAAATTGAGCAACATAATTCAGACAGAAAAGAATTAGACAAACAAATTACCAAAGAAGCGTTACTTCAAATCGAAGAAAATAACGAACAAAACCGATTTTCAACGGTTGTTTATCAAGAAAATTGGCACAAAGGCGTAATTGGAATTGTGGCTTCTCGATTGGTTGAAAAGTATTATCGTCCAACGATTGTATTTACAAAAAGTGGCGATAAATTAGCTGCTTCGGCTCGCTCGGTAAAAGATTTTGACGTGTACAATGCGTTAGAAGCGTGTGCCGAACATTTGGAACAATTTGGTGGCCATATGTATGCTGCGGGAATGACGTTGAAAGAAGAAAATTACGAAAATTTCAAAAATGCGTTTGAAAATGAAGTTAAAAAAACCATTCATCCCGATTTATTAATTCCAGAAATTTCTGTAGATTTAGAAATGAATTTTTCGGATCTTGATGAAAAATTTATGCGTATTCTAAAACAATTTGAACCCTTCGGTCCAGAAAATATGACACCTGTTTTTTTATCTAAAAAAGTAATCGATTCGGGTTATGCTAAAACATTAGGTAACGATGCGGAACATTTAAAAGCCTTCGTGAAACAAAATAATTCGCCAAATTTCAACGCCATTGGTTTTGGACTTGGAGATAAAATAGATGTTGTAAAAAACAGAAATCCGTTTGAAGCCGTTTATGTTTTAGAAGAAAACGAATGGAACGGAACGGTTAGTTTACAATTGCAATTGCGTGATGTAAGAGTAAATAAAAGTAAAAAGTAGCAAAGTTGCATAGTAACAAAGTTAAAAATGAAAAGAACTAATTAAAAGTAAAAAGCAACAAAGTAAAAAGTTAAAAGAATCAAGTAAAATAACCTTTAAATATCAAAATCTTTGCGACCTTTGCGAGAATCTTTGCGACTTTGCGGTAAAAAAATATGACAAAAAAAGACCCATTTTCAGCCTTACGAATTCCAGAATTTCGTTGGTTTATACTTATGCGATTAGCTATTGTGTTGGCTTGGTCAATGCAATTTGTCTTAATAGAATGGGAAGTATATCGAATTACCAAAGACCCTTGGTCATTAGGATTAATTGGGCTTATGGAAGTAATTCCAGCTATAATTATGGCGCTGTTTGCCGGTCACATTGTAGACCAATCCGAAAAAAGAAATATGTTGCTCAAATGTTTTGCAGGAACAGCAACAATAAGTATTTTATTTTGTTATTTGGTTCATCCTGAAACCGCAAAAAACATTGGAAAACAACCCTTTTTATATGCCATTTATGCCTTAGTTTTTTTAGGCGGAATCATTCGTGCATTTATCATTCCTTCTGTTTTTAGTTTGTTAGGATTAATTGTGCCAAAAACACAATTTACCAATGCGGCTACTTGGAGCAGTTCGTCTTGGCAAGTTTCTGCCGTAATTGGACCTGCTTTAGCTGGATTTTTAATTGGCGGAATTGGCGTTTTCAACTCTATGATTTTCGTGACAATTTCTATTTTTTTAGGAATTTTTATGTTGTTGCAAATTAGTAAAAAACCCATTTTAAATAAAAAAATTGGTGAACCCATTTCAGAAAGTTTAAAAGCCGGAATTAGATTTGTATTTCAAAATAAAATTATTTTAAGCGCACTTTCGTTAGATATGTTTGCGGTTTTATTTGGCGGTGCCGTAGCCTTATTGCCCATTTTTGCACAAGATATTTTACAAGTAGGTTCAGAAGGTTTCGGAATTTTACGAGCCGCACCAGCCATTGGTGGATTACTAACTATGCTGGCTTCTACGATGTTTTCTATCGAAAAAAATACAGGTAAAAAATTATTGTTAGCCGTTTTCGGATTTGGAATTTGTATCATAGTTTTCGGATTATCTCAAAACTTTTGGATTTCGGTAATTGCATTATTTTTAAGTGGTGTTACCGATGGATTTTCCGTTGTTATTCGTTCTACAATTCTTCAAATTTATACGCCCGATGATATGCGCGGAAGAGTTTCATCCGTAAATTCCATTTTTGTGGGTTCTTCAAACGAATTAGGAGCCTTTGAAAGCGGACTAACCTCTAAATTATTCGGAGTGGTAAACGCCGTAGTTTTTGGTGGTATAATGACGTTATTTGTAGCAGGAACTACCGCAATTGCTTCACCAAAATTCAGAGATTTACAAATAGAAAAGTAATTTTTCGGGCGTTACCACAAGGGTCGGGCTGTACGCTATATCTTTTTATTTTGCCTTGCTTTAGGGCAGTCAAAATAAAAAGGATGCCGCTTCCATCCCTAACGCAAATTCGTTTTCAAAACCACTTTTGTTATTCGTATTTTTTCAGTTCAAATGTTTCACCATCAAAAACGCCGTAGGTAAAATAGCCAATCCAATCACCTAAGTTGATGTATTTTGACTGTTCGTTTAAAGTAATTTCCATAGGTAAATGGCGGTGTCCAAAAACAAAAAAGTCATAATGCTTTGTATCTAATTTACGTTTGCAATATTGAACCAACCATTCATTTTCTTCACCTAAAAATTTCACGTCTTCCGCGCCAGAAATAAGCTTGTTTTTAACCGATAAGTATTGCGCAAATTTCACGCCAATATCGGGATGCAACCAACGAAACAACCATTTTGAAAACGGATTCGTAAACACTTTTTTCATTCGTTTGTAACCCATATCGCCAGGACCTTTTCCGTCGCCGTGACCTATTAAAAAGGTTTTTCCGTGAAAGGTAAATTCCTTATTATCGTGATAAACAGGAATATTGAGTTCTTTTTCAAAATAATCGCCCATCCATAAATCGTGGTTTCCAACAAAAAAGTAAATTGGAATTCCTGCGTCTCTCAGTTCAGCTAATTTTCCTAAAACACGAACAAAACCTTTAGGAACAACAGTTTTATATTCGAACCAAAAATCAAATAAATCGCCTAATAAAAAAATGGCATCAGCGTCTTTTTTTACTTCGTCTAGCCAAGCTACAAATTTTTGTTCTCTAGGAAAACTCATTTCTGAAGTTGGCGCACCAAAATGTTGGTCGGAAGCAAAATATATTTTTTTCGAATTCAAAATATTTATTTTTTACAAAATTAGCAAAAATTAACACACAAAAATCAGCTTTTTAACGATAAAAAGTTATATTTCGTCGAATAAATATTATATTTAATTAAAATTTGACTTGTAAGTTAGAAATATTGTTAACTTTGAAAATTAATAAAACCTTAAATTTACATTAAAATAATGAAAAAACTTCTACTTTTTTTCATCACATTCTATACGTTAACCTGCTATGCTCAATTTCCTGAGAATTTTGAAAATGCAGCAATACTTAATAATGACACTCCTCCAGCAGCAGGTTGGCGATCATTCAATAACGGGATCGGTGCTAACGTCTGGATTAAAACAACAAGTTTCACGCCAAGAGGTACAGCCAGCGCAAGAATTAGTCGTCAAACAGTTTCGCCGCCTGATCCTAATTTTGCAAATTCACTTCATTGGTTGGTTTCTCCAATAGTTACCGTACCTGCTAATGGGCAAGTTAGATTTTATACAAAAAAGGCATCTCCTAGCGTAGATTACAATGGAGAATTAGAAATAAGAATATCAACTTTATCTCAAACAGATCCAACAACATTTTCACCAATTCTGGGTGCAAGATGGAATGAATCACAAATTAGTACTTCTTGGGAGCAAAAATTTGTGTTGTTAACAGCTTACGTAGGGCAGCCTGTTTACATTGCTTTTGTGAAAAAAAATGCTTCAGGTGACACATGGTTAGTTGATGACATAAAAGTAGACTCTCAGTGTTTAACTCCTACTGCATTAACAGCTGCACCTTTTGCAACATCAGCAACATTATCATGGGATAGTCCAAACGTGGCAGGTCCATGGCAAATTGAATATGGTCCTGTTGGATTTTTACAAGGAACAACAGATGGAACAATAGTAAATGTTACTTCAAATCCTTATAATTTAACAGGTTTAACTCCAATGACTGGTTACACGTATTATGTAAGGACGATGTGTGACACGGATAATCCAAGTCCGTGGTCCAATAGTTTTCCTATTACCACAACACCTTCGCCACCAGTTTGTGGAGGGAATTATATAGATGAGGGAGGACCAACAGCTAGTTATCCTAACAACGAAAACAGACCCATAACTATTTTTCCAGCGGCTACTGGAGAAGTGGTTACAGTAACTTTTACTTCTTTTGATACTCAAGCAACTTTTGATGCTTTATATGTTTATGATGGTCCAAGTACCGCTTCACCATTAATTTCAAGTGGTAATCCTGCCGGAACTGTTCCAGGTGGATTAGCTGGAGGATATTGGGGAACAGCTATTCCTGGCCCTTTTACTTCATCGCATCCAAGCGGCGCATTAACTTTTGTTTTCAGAAGTAACGGCACAACAAATAGACCTGGATGGATTTCAAATGTAACTTGTAGTACTTGTCCACCACCATTGAGTGTAAATCTAGTTACTGCAACAAGTAATTCTCTTCAAGTTTCTTGGACCAACTTAGCTCCATTATCTACAAGTTATGAAGTAATACATTTGCCAACAGGTTCACCAGCTCCAACAGCAACTACTACAGGGCAAGTTACTACTTCAAATCCACATACCATTACAGGATTAAATTCAAATACTACCTATGATGTGTATGTGAGACCTATATGTAATAGTACTTCAACAACAGGTGTTTGGTCTATAAAAGGGACGTTTACTACTTCTCCTAATTATTGTGCTGGAGATATTTTATTTGATTCAGGAGGAGCGACAGGTAACTATTCGAATAATGAAAATAGAACCTTTACGATTTGTCCTCCAAATCCTGGAGATGTTGTAACTGTCTATTTTAATTCATTTAACATAAGTGATGATAATTTAAAAATATATGACGGAAACTCCATTGCAGCACCTTTATTAGGTAATTTTACGGGGTTTGTTATATTACCTTCTTTAGCTGCCTCAAACACAAATACATCAGGCTGTTTAACATTTGTTTTTACGTCTAATGCAAATGGTACTGCTCAGGGATGGGATGCTAATGTTGTTTGTGGGCCAGCATGTCCAACTATAAATGCAATATTAGATACAGCAAATTCCACACCACTTGTTAATGGAAAAATGAATGTATGTAAAAATCAAAACGTACAATTTGCAGGAACGGCAACCGCACTTAGCGGAGGAACAAACATAAGTATTGCGGGAGCAACTTACAAATGGACCTTTGATGATGGAGTTGTTTTGAATGGTCAAAATGTTATAAGACAATTTACAACTTCAGGTGTTATTGAGGTCAATCTAATAGTAACATTGCCAGGTGGTTGCAGAAGTGTTAACAAAATTCGACAGATAATTAACGTATCAACCGATCCAGTTTTTTCACAAACAATATCAGATAATGAAATCTGTACTGACCAAACTAGTGTGCTTTCAGTTGCACATACTATGGTCTCTGCAAGTCAAGTTTGTGTGCCAAGTGTTACTGGAATAACAAGATTTTTACCTGATAGAGTTGCTGGTTCACCACCAGTAGAAAGTGTTTCAGAAATTACTATTCAAGAATGCTATACAGGAAGAACAATTACTGCTGCAAGTGACATTGAAAGCATTTGTATGAATATTGAGCATTCTTTCTTGAGCGACCTTACCATAGAACTTATAGCCCCAAATGGAGTAAGTGTGTTTTTGTCTGATAGAACAGGTGGATCTGCAAATTTAGGAATACCTTGGGCTACTGCAACTGTAGATGGACAAAGTAATATATTAACCCCTGGAATAGGTTATGATTATTGCTTTAATTCTAGTGGAGCTACAACTATGGCAGGAAGTACTCCTCCTACCATTGCCTTTCCAAGTGGAAACGGTCCGGGAACATACAATGATACAAGTATAAGAGAAAGTGTTTTACCAAGTACAAATATTTATAGACCTCAAGGAAATTTTGCTGCATTTATAGGTTCACCTATAGAAGGGACGTGGAAGTTAAGAATTATTGATTACGTGGGCTCAGATAACGGCTATCTTTTCGCATGGAACATGAGATTTTCGAGTTCTATATTAACAACTAACAATCAATTTACACCAACATTTGTAAGTGGTACTTGGTCACCCAACCCAGATATCATTACCCCATTGAATAATCCTCAGATTACAGTTCGACCTACAACATCAGGGACAAAATGTTATACATATAATTTAACTAATAATTTTGGATGTACGTACACACAACAAGTTTGTATTAATGTAATTCAAGGTGTAACACTAACAACTAATACAGCACTTCCAGTTTCTGTTTTTGTAGGACAAAACGGAACGTATTATTTTTCAGGTGGAACTCCAAACGCAGTAGTAACCTATAATGTAAATGGTGGCGCCAATCAACAAATTATTTTAGATGGATCCGGAAATGCAACTGTTACGGTACCAAATTTATTGGTAAACACAACTGTTACCGCAACATTAATTGCTCAACAACCAATACCTACCTCTGGAAATGTTATTTTGACCACTTTAGGATTAAATCCTACAAACTCACACGGGCCTATTGCATTAGAAGGTACTGCTGCAACCACTACAAACTGTACTACAGTTGATTTTAATAACGATACAATATCATTAAAGTTAGCACATCAACTTCCTGTAGGGACCGTTATTACTGTTAGTCTTGCAAAGACCGGAACTAACAGTAATGGAAGTGTTCAAATTACAGACGGTACTAACACAACTACCTTTAATTCAGGCCCGTTAAATGTATTGCAATATGTTTCATTTACAATGGGCCGTGTTACCGACATTATAACTATTTCACGTAATGCAGGAAGTGTATTTGTAGATGGAATTGCGTATACCTTTAATATTACTGGTTGTGACGCTACCGTAAACTTACCTGCTACTGTTACTGTAACCCCACCACCATTCCCTTTTATTACAAGTATTACACACGCATCAAATATTTGCTCTGGATCAAATGCTGTTTTTAATGTACGAGGTTCTTTAAATACTACGGTTACTTATTCTATAAATGGTGCCAGTACACAAACCATCTTATTAGATGGAACAGGTCAAGGAACAATTACAGTCGTTGCTCCATCTACTGATGTAAATCTACTAGTATCTCAAATTCAATTAGGGACCAATATTAACAATACTATTTCATTACCGAGAATAATAATTGTTAATCCATTGGGTCAGGTGGATCCAATATCACCTCAAACATTATGTCAAGGCGCTTCTACAAATGCCGTTGTTTTTACAACGTCAAATACTACGGGTACTACAACTTACACTTGGACTAATAATAATCCTGCAATTGGTTTAGCAGCTGCAAGCGCTGGAAATGTTACGGGCATTCCAAGTTTTTTAGCAACTAATACTACAACGGCACCAATAACTGGAACTATTACAGTTACCCCAACCTACACAAGCGGAGGTGTATCTTGTGTTGGAGCTACACAAACATTTACGATTACTGTAAATCCAAAACCTTTAATTGCGAGTGTAACGCCACCAGCTATTTGTTCGGGAGCTACATTTTCAG
>NZ_JBIKJI010000180.1:0-3736 GCF_044361065.1 Flavobacterium sp. | reverse complement strand
GTTTTTTTGAAATGCTTTTTTCATAGCTTCTTCAAACGCTTCTTTATCTATTCCTGCTAAAGCATCTTTCGCCGATTCTTTTTCAGATTCTTTTGAAATAGAAACAGCTTCTTTTTTAGATTTATTTTGAATGGTTTGATATTCTACTTTTCCATAAAAATCTTGCCCAAAAAGCGTTGCAGAGAAAAGTAGTAAACAGAATTTAGATATTTTTTTCATAATTTGAATTTTTTATATTATAAGTCGCTACTATTATAAATAATTATTAGACTATTTTTTTTTTATTTGTTACAAATTTTAAAAATTTTATTTTTAGAATTTAGATTTAAGTTCTATAACTCCATTTTCATTAGTCATACTTTTTATTTTTTCTTCTTTTAATTCCTCAAATTCTTTCTGAGTTACTTTTTTGCCTGTTTTAGGTTTAATTATTTCCGTTTTTTCTTTTGGGTTTAAAATAATTTTAGAACATAAAATGGTTGTGTTTCCATTATGTAATTCAAGAATTAATCCTGGAAGTCCCCAAAATTTATCGGGTCCATTGGAAATTGGAATATCTAAAGTATACCAGGCTTCGATAATTTTTTCCTTAGGCTCATTTAATGTAATAAAATTTGTTTGTCCACTTTCTATTCTTTTTTTAGATTCTTCATATTTCTTCCAATCTTTTTCTGTTACTGGAACTATAATTTGTGCTTTATTACATTTGTAGCTACCAATTTCTTTTTGTTCATCTTTAATGATCCAATTCATTTTTTCAAGTGAATCGCAAACCAAAAATTCTTTACCAAATATATCTCCTTCGTTTATAAAATTATTTGTTTTTAAATTTTTATAATACTTTGATCCATTACCTGAAAAATTAGATCGGACTTGAAATTCTCCTCCATTTGGTTGTGGCGAATCTAATTTTTTTTCCGTTTGATAAATCGACTCTTGCTCATTAAATGTTAGAATATAGTTTTTTTCTATACCTTTTTTTAAACTTTCTAATATTTTTTCTTGCATTCCAGGATCTAAAGTTGAACTTGAGATTTGAGTATCACTCATATTTCTAATTGAAGTGTAATAAGCTATTCCTTGGAAATTTTGTGAGAAGCTATGTGTACAGATTAGTATAAATAGCGTAATTAATACATTTTTTTTCATTTTTACATTTTTTAGTTATTATGCAAAGAAAAGTTGTTTTGTTTTAATCAATCGTTAATGATTGTTAACGATTGTTAACGTTCATATTTATTATAAAATTGTATATATCTTTGAAGAATGAAGTTAAATACTAAGAAAATAGTCGCTTTTATTACAGGGATAATTTTATTTACAATTTGTTTGCAAGTCTATTGGAATTATAAGAATTATCAATCTAACGAAGTTAGACTTAAAAATGAGATTCAAATTGCTTTCGATAAATCTTTAGAGTTTTATTTTGATGAAGCTTCAAAAGATAAATTTATAACAGTCTTTAGTTCGGATTCTACAATTCAAATTGAAGATTTTATGAATAAAATTAAAACCGACTCAATATTTGGTGAAAAACTAAAAAGAGAAAAGAAAACGCCTAAAGCTAATAACCATTTTACTCATTTATCATTTAATTATAATGACATAAAGGATAAGAATACTAGAAAAGCCTATGTTGTTTCTCCAAAAATAGATACCATTGTTTTGTCAAAAAAAACAAGTCCAAAATACAATTTAGATTCATTTAGAATTAATACTCCTAGCATAAAATTAAGTGCTGTAAAAATTGAACGTGATTCTTCAAAACATTACAGTTTTTCTAAAAATGCGAAAGCTTTAAAACAATCTGATTCTGTTTTTGTTTCTGATAAATTTATAATAGCTAAAAAAGACAAAAAGGATAATATTATTGTTTTGAAAGGGAAAAAAGCTATGGATTCCATTCAAAAAAACAAAAAGTATCGCAATAAAATTAGTATGACATTTGTTAATGATACTATTAAATATAAAACTTTAGACTCTATTTTTCAATCCGATTTAAAAAGAAAAAGTATTGTTTTAACTTATGAATTTAGTCATTATAAAAACGACGCTCTTTTTTTTACTTACTTAAAAAGTAAAAATAAATTACCATTTCAAATCAAACCGAATTCCACTTATTTCAAACCTAAAGAAACGATTTATCTTAATTATAATTACTCAAAAAGTATTATTATTAATCGTATGGGTGTAGAATTGATTTTGTCTTTATTGTTTTCTTTAGCGGTAGTAAGTTGTTTGTTTTTTCTTCTTGTAATCATTAAAAAGCAAAAAAAGATTGACGAAATAAAAAACGATTTTATCAATAATATCACACACGAATTTAAAACGCCAATTACAACTATTGGTTCTGCCTTAGAAGGAATGAGTAATTTTAATCCAGATAATGACCTAGTTAAAAATAAAAAATATATTGATATATCATTTATACAGTTACAAAAACTAGAAAAAATGGTTGAAAAAATATTGGAAACGGCGATATTAAATGTCAAAGAAATTCAATTGAACAAGGAACAAATAAATATGGTTTCTTTTATTAAGTCAATTACTGAAAAACATTTAATGACTTCTAATAAATCAATTTCATTTCATTTTCAAGATAATGTTATGTTTTACAATGCAGATCCATTTTATTTGGAAAATGCCATATCAAATTTAATAGATAATGCCATAAAATATGGTGGGGATATTATAGATGTTAGTTGTTTTAATTCAGAAAAATTATTGATTATTGAAATTAAAGATAATGGTAATTCCATAACAAAGGCAAATGAAAATCAAATTTTTGAAAAATTTTATAGAATTCCAAAAGGAAATTTACACGATGTTAAAGGTTACGGCATTGGATTATATTATACAAAAACAATCCTCGAAATGCATAAAGGCAAAATTGATTTAATTCGAACAAATGAGACTAATTTTAGGATAGCGTTACCAAATGAATAAAAAAGTCAAAATATTGCTTGCCGAAGATGAAGTATCTTTAGGTATTATAATTAAAGAAAGCTTAGAAAGTAGAAATTTTGAGGTAGTTTTATGTGAAGATGGTGAACTTGCACTGAAGCATTTTAAAAAATCAAACTTTGATGCGCTTGTTTTAGATGTAATGATGCCCAAGAGAGATGGTTTTACTTTAGCACAAGAAATTAGACAAACAAATAAAAACGTTCCTATATTATTTTTAACTGCTAAATCGCAAACAGAAGATGTAGTTAAAGGTTTTAAAATTGGCTGCAATGATTATATAAAAAAACCGTTTAGCATCGAAGAGCTAATTGTACGAATAATTGCGCTAACCAATAAAATTCAGAATACTAATTCTACAAAATTTCTTATCGGACTTTATACATTTGAAACAGAATCCCAGCAATTAATATTTAACGATAAAATATATAAACTTACAAATCGAGAATCTGTATTATTAGAGTTTTTTGTAAATAATAAAGGGCAAGTACTTGAAAGAGCTTTAATACTTAACGCTGTTTGGGGAAATGATGATTTTTTTAGTGGTAGAAGTATGGATGTATTTATAACTAAATTGAGAAAAAAATTAAGCCTCGATACTACAATTGAAATTATTAATTGTAGAGGACGAGGCTATAAATTGATATTTTAATATTTTATCTAGAAAATCTCATTTGCATACCACCTCTTGATCCAGGTCCGCCGCCCATTTCACTCATTTCTTTCATTTTTTTAATCATAATATCGTCATATTCTTTTTGAGAGACTTTAT
>NZ_JBIKJI010000040.1:0-14173 GCF_044361065.1 Flavobacterium sp. | reverse complement strand
TCGCCGACAAAAGGACAATCCAACGGCACCATTTTTAGATATTACGCCTGCGGAAACTCAGAAAATAATGAATCAAGCCATGAAAAATTCGGAGAGATGGCGTATTATGAGTATCAACGGAAAATCGGATGCTGAAATTAAACAATCTTTTGAAGTCCCTGCGAAAATGAAAATTTTTACTTGGAAAGGCGAAAGAGATACTATTATGAAACCTAAAGATTCTATAATCTACTACAAACATTTCTTACAAACTGGAATGATGGCAATGGAACCACAAACGGGTCATGTAAAAGCTTGGGTGGGTGGAATTAATTACAAATATTTTCAATACGACCACGTCGGACAAGGTGCGCGCCAGGTAGGTTCTACTTTTAAACCATTTGTATACGCCACAGCTATTGACAGGTTACAAAAATCGCCTTGCGACATGATAATGGATTCGCCATTTACCATTTTAAAAGGAGATAATAACGATAAAGATTGGACGCCAAACAATTCAGATGGAAAATACCGTGGATTGGTTTCTATGAAAAAAGCGTTGGCAAACTCTATAAACACAGTTTCAGCACGATTAATTCAGGAAGTGGGTGCGCCAGCTGTTGTGGAAATGGCAAAAAATTTAGGAGTAACTTCTAATATCCCAAACCGCCCTGCAATTGCTTTGGGTGCGGTAGAAATTACGGTTCAAGAAATGGTAGCTGCATTCAGCACTTTTGCCAACGAAGGGGTTTATATTAAACCGCAATTAATCACTAAAATTGAAGATAAAAACGGCGTGGTAATTTACCAAGGCGTCGAAGAATCTCACGATGTGGTAAATAAAGATGTCGCATATTCGGTTATTAAATTAATGGAAGGCGTTACGGAATCTGGTACAGGTTCTCGTTTGCGTTGGGCAGCTTCGGCACCATCCAATTTTTTAACGGGTGTGCCTTATAATATTAAAGGACCTGTTGCAGGAAAAACAGGAACTTCTCAAAACAATTCTGATGGTTGGTTTATTGGAATGGTTCCTAATTTAGCCGCTGGAGTTTGGGTGGGTAATGAAGATCGTTCCGCGCATTTTGCAAGTACAAATATGGGGCAAGGCGCTACAACAGCTTTACCAATTTACGGTATTTTTATGCGCAAATGTTTGGCAGATAAAACCTTAACTATTTCTCAAGAACCATTTAAAAGACCAGCAAATATGTCTATTAAAGTGGATTGCGCAGCTGAACCAAGAAGATCTGAAAATGATTCTACAGCTACAGATTCCACGGCAGCCCCAATAGATGCACAACCTGATACAGACGGATTAGACGGACTATAATTTATATTATGATTTCAAGAAAAGTAAATAACGTACAAGAAGCACTTGAAGGAATTCAAGATGGACAAACGATAATGCTAGGAGGTTTTGGACTTTGTGGTATTCCCGAAAACAGTATTGCTGAATTAGTAGAAAAAAATATTACCAATTTAACTTGCATTTCAAACAATGCCGGTGTAGACGATTTCGGATTGGGATTGTTGTTACAAAAGCGTCAAATTAAGAAAATGATTTCTTCTTATGTAGGCGAAAATGCCGAATTTGAACGCCAAATGCTTTCGGGCGAATTAGATGTAGAACTTACACCTCAAGGCACTTTAGCCGAAAAATGTCGTGCCGCACAAGCTGGAATTCCTGCGTTTTTTACACCTGCTGGTTTCGGAACGGAAGTAGCGGAAGGAAAAGAAACACGCGAATTCAACGGAAAAATGCACGTAATGGAATTGGCCTATAAAGCCGATTTTTCAATAGTAAAAGCTTGGAAAGGTGACGAAGCGGGTAATTTAATTTTCAAAGGAACTGCTCGAAATTTTAATGCTTGTATGGCAGGAGCAGCAAGAATTACTATCGCTGAGGTAGAAGAATTAGTACCAGCCGGAACGTTGAATCCAAACGAAATTCATATCCCAGGAATTATGGTTAACCGTATTTTCCAAGGAGAGAAATTTGAAAAAAGAATTGAGCAAAGAACGGTGAGACAAAAATAATTAGTCAATGCGGCAATTAGCCGATTAGCCAATTGAAGTAGCTTCAAGAATTGGCACATTGACACATTATCACATTGACACATTAAATTATGGCATTAGATAAAAATCAAATCGCACAGCGAATCGCCCAAGAAGTTAAAGACGGGTATTATGTTAATTTAGGAATTGGAATACCAACGCTTGTTGCGAATTATGTTCGTACAGATATTTCGGTTGAATTTCAATCAGAAAATGGTGTGTTAGGTATGGGGCCGTTCCCTTTTGAAGGAGAAGAAGACGCCGATATCATCAACGCAGGAAAACAAACGATTACGACTTTGCCAGGAGCCAGTTTTTTTGATTCCGCTTTTAGTTTCGGAATGATTCGTGCGCAAAAAGTAGATTTAACTATTTTAGGTGCGATGGAAGTTTCTGAAAACGGCGACATTGCCAATTGGAAAATTCCAGGAAAAATGGTAAAAGGAATGGGTGGCGCAATGGATTTAGTAGCTTCGGCTGAAAATATTATCGTTGCGATGATGCACGTTAACAAAGCTGGTGAATCGAAAATCTTAAAAAAATGCTCGTTGCCATTAACCGGTGTAGGTTGTGTAAAAAAAGTGGTTACTGAATTAGCGGTTTTAGAAGTTACCTCAAATGGGTTTAAATTGTTAGAACGCGCACCAGGTGTTTCAGTAGAAGACATCATTAAAGCAACAGAAGCGAATTTAATCATTGAAGGAGATATTCCGGAAATGAAATTTTAATTAGTCAATTAGTCAATGTGCCAATTGGTTGTTGCGTAACTAATTTTTAAATTATAAAAATTTTATACTGACCTAACAGGTTTCTAAAACCTGTTAGGTCTTTTCAAAGTAATATGAGAGCAAAAGTAATTCTAAAATCAGGTAAAGAAAAATCCATTCAACGTCGTCATCCTTGGATTTTCAGCGGTGCTGTGTATGGCGTAAGTCGGGAAATAAACGATGGCGAAATGGTAGATGTGGTCGATTCAAAAAACCAACATTTAGGAACCGGATATTTCAGTGATAAAGGAAGTATTGTGGTGCGTATTTTGACGTTTGGTGACGAAACTTTTACTGAAAACTTTTGGGCAACCAAACTCCAATCGGCTTGGTATTTACGTACTCAATTATTAGATTTTGAAATTACTAATGCGTTCCGCGTTATTCACGGAGAAGGTGATGGAATTTCGGGATTAATTATTGATTATTACGATAAAAATTGGGTAATTCAAGCCCATTCTACTGGAATTTTTCTTCAAATGGAGCAAATTGCCGAAGCGATAAAATCGAATTTTTCGGAACATTGTGAAACCATTTATTGCAAAAGTTCAGGCACGTTACCGAATACAGGAACCGATTATTTCTTATTTGGAAACAAAGCTGAAACGGTTGCGAAAGAGAACAACATTTTGTTTTCTGTAAATTGGGTAGAAGGTCAAAAAACAGGTTTCTTTTTAGACCAACGCGACAACCGAAAATTATTAGGTGAATTCTCAAAAGGTAAAAAAGTATTAAATACGTTTTGTTATACAGGCGGATTTTCCATTTATGCGATGAACGCTGGAGCGGAATTAGTAACTTCGGTAGATATTTCTCAAAAAGCGGTAGATTTAGCCGCCAGTAATATGGAATTGAATTCCCCAAAAGCCAACCATACAGCCGTAGCTGACGACGTGTTTAATTTTATGAAAGAACACACGCAGCAATACGATGTTATTGTGTTAGACCCTCCCGCTTTCGCGAAAAGCATCAAAAGCAAACATACGGCAACGCAGGCATATAAACGTTTAAATATTGCCGGTTTAAAAGCCTTAGCGCCTAACGGCATATTATTCACGTTTTCGTGCTCTCAAGTAATTGACGATGTGTTGTTTTACAACACCGTTGCAGCAGCAGCCATAGAAACCGGAAGAAACATAAGAGTTTTACATAAATTAGAACAAGGCCCAGACCATCCCACCAATATTTACCACCCAGAAGGGCATTATTTAAAAGGATTGGTGTTGTTTGTGGAGTAAGTTTAGCTGTCAGCTGTCAGCTTTTAGCAATTAGCTATAAGTGGTTAGCTGGTGATTTGTCATTCTGAACTTGTTTCAGAATCTCAATGACTTTAAAGTGTTCCGTTTTTAGTATTCAGTATTTTACACATTGTTTGTCATTCTGAAAGAATCTCACATTATTTATCCATTAACAATTTCAGTACTGCAATTTGTTATTAATTAAATATATGTAATTGCAGTTGGTAAAATTTGAATTTCTTTAATTCTTTTGTCTGTTTCATTTTTCTTAAAAGCACATATTTTTTCAGAACTTAAACCAGAGACTGCAGCGATAGTTTTTATAAAGCCATTAAGTTTAGTTTCTCTTCTTTTTATTAAAACATCCATTGTGTCTTGCTGTTTACTGTCTGAAAACAAGTCATTTAAATCACTTAAAGGAAAGAAATTATTTTTAGATAAAAATTGTTTTTCTAGTAGTAACATATCATATTTATTTAAAACAGTAACAAATTTGCCCTTATAAAATAATTTCTCTTTTTTAATACAGTAAATAAAAGGGGTTTTATAAACGATTGAAATAAACCAATATTTTTTTCTAGTAATAACGTACAATATGATTATTAGTAACAAGGAAACAACACAAATTGTAATATATAATTCTGTGTGGTCTTCATAGTAAATTTGATCTAGTACTATAAAATCACTTATATTATTTATATGTTTTTTTAAAGGGTATTTTTCGAAGATAAAATTATAATTTTCGTCAGTTTTGATTTCAAATATACCATAAATGTTATCTTTTAAAATGAAGTTTCCAGGGTGATGTTTTGATAATTTGTTTTTATATTGCTTAATGCAATTGTTTTTAATATCTAAGTAAAACATTTTGTATCCGTCGATGATATAAAAACCGTTTTCTTCTTCAAGTAAAGTATTTTGATTTTGTGTTATTGTCTGGAAATTTTTGAAAATATTAGACTTATACACTTTCCATTCTTTTGTTTTTAGATTTAAAACATAAAGTTTATGGTTAGCTGCTTCATTTGTAAAACCACCAAAAACATATAGGTTGTCATCAATAACTTTTGAAAGACAATTAGTAAACGTAGGTATATTTGCATCATTTGTTTTAACAAGATCCCATTCTTTGTTTTCAAAACTATACTTTGTTACTATTTTTTTTACCATAAACAAGCCATAACCGCCTAAAAAGTAAATTTCATTTTTGTAGGAAAATAAACTCCCCCCAAATTGGTTTCTATGTAAATAAGATTTATCTAAACGAACTAAACTATCGTTTCTAAATTCTAATACAGGACCACAGCCTTCATGAACAAAAATATTTCGCCCTCCAACATTTATGAAAAGGTATTCATAAAAATTACCAGGAAAAGCCGATTTAAAAATAGAAACTTCTTTTTTTTGTTTGGTTTTAAAAACTACAGAATCGTTTTTAAACAGTATTGCTTCTTTATGAGTGTAATCGTAAATTAACTTAGGTTTTTGACTAAATTTTAGTTCTTGAGCCAAAGTAAAACCACTGAAAGTAAATGCTAACAGATAAATAAAAGCGTTTTTCATTTTTCAACATTAATTTACAAAATTAAACCAAATTAACAGAGATAAAAATACTGGAATGTATGATTTCCAATAATATTTGAGCAGTGACCATTGTATCGATTTAAATTTGAATTGTAAAAAAAAATTATGGAACAATGTAAAACGCTTGGTGAAGAAACTTATTTTGAATTTTCATATTTTCAAGAAATATTGATAATTAAATATGGCTTTACAGTTGCAAATCAAACAGAAATTAAAATTGAAAATGCTCTAATTTTAAATGTAATCGATAGAATAAATTATTTAAAGATTGCAAATCCTGAAAACTTAAGAACTGTTGGTTACTACTCATTAACACACTGGAAAGAATGTCCCCAAACGCAACATTGCCCTTATATTGCGAAACTTGTTTTGGATGTTTTTCCTATAGAAACTTTGAATAGAATAATATCAGAAAATAAATTACTAAATTAAAAAAAATGAAAAAAATAACTACTTTATTACTTTTGAGCATTGCTTTTCAAAGCTATGCTATCGATCGTTTTGTTGACCCAAACTTATCTGCGGGTAATGGAACCACATTATTTACAAATATTACATCTGCTGTTAATGCTGCAGTAAATGGAGATAGAATTGTTGTAGCTTCTAACACATATAATGAAGCTGCATTAATTATTGGTAAATCCTTGCAAATTATGCCACAAATACCAGGCACTACAATTAACTTTAATGCAAACATTACCATTGCTGGTTTTCCAGGAATGAAATTAGAAATAACTGGATTTAATTTGGGGATTTATTCTTTTAACTCAAGCGCCATAACTGGTGGTTCAATATCAAATAGAAGCAAAATAAGCATAATAAATTGTATCTCAGAATATTTATGGTTTGAAAATGATTTTTATCAAGTAAATTTTATTGAAAATCAAGTTACAAAAGGTATTTTATTTAAAAATGGCAATGTAGTGAAGAATACAACTAAACAAATTTCACTGTTTGATGAAGCTCAAGAAAATCCTAACACACCGGACCGAAATTTAATAATTGCAAATCAAGTACAATTTTTGATTGGAGTATATAATAATGATTATCCGGTGGTTATAGCAAATAATTCTATGCGAGATTTATCTTTTAGAAGATGGAACGCGAATGTAAATTTAAAAAATTATATTATAAACAATGAATTTACAACTGATTGTGTATTAAATATATCTATTGTTAGTGTTCCGAGATACAATATAATTTTTTCAAGTAATAAATTTATTAATGGTTTTGTAACTGCTTCTTATGGTAATTGCGGTTCCAATTCTTTACCTCAATTAAGCTATGATTCAAATATGCCAAATAATTTAATGAGCTATGACTTTTGGATGCCTTCTTGGAGTTGGTGTTGCAATGGACCTTACGGATGGTATTATATCAATGGTCAAAATAATCCAACTATGCCCCCTAATTTTATGTGTTATGGATGGGTTTCTTTGGGATCTAATAACTTTCCAAATGTTAATGCACCAGGATTCTTTGAGTTTTCATATAACGGTCTCCAAACTACTTTTCTTATTCCTACATCTGGTTCTCCTTTAAATTTAACAAATATTCAGGGCCAAACAAGTGATATTGACGGAGGAAATCCAAACCATGCTTTTTACGATATTGATTTAACTATAAATGATAGAGGCATTAATGGAGGTCCTTTTTCACAGTTAAATTATAATGCCGCAAATCCTAATAATAGTAAAGCCTTTATTTTTGATTTAGATATCCCTGCCGATTTGTTTCCAGGGCAAAATGTAGAAATAAAAGCAAAAGGATATCATAAAAATTAAGCTATGAAAAAATATTTAGTAATAGCCTTTTTATCTATCCAGGTAGTTGTAGCACAAAACCCAGTGATTACAGCAGCCGAATATTATTGGGGCTCAACAGACCCAGGCTTAGGAAATGGAACTACTTTGACATCGGAGGACACTCAATTTAATGAAAGAGTAGAAAGTATTATTGCTTCTCAAGTAAATTCATTTACTACTCAAGGACCAATTTTATTTAATATTAGAGTTAAAGACGGTGATAATCAGTGGGGGCCAACATTTAAAAAAGCTGTTTTTGTTAATAATAACACTTTTACTACAAGACAAATAAAATTAACAAAATTCGAATACTTCTTTGGTAATTTTGACCCAGGAGAAGGAAATGGAACTTCAATTATTGCATTTGACGGCGCTTTAGATGAAGCGGTAGAAACTGTTTTTAGAACTCAGGCCACTTGGGATATGGCAACCGGCCCTGTTTTATTTAATATTAGAGCAAGAGATGTAAATAATTTATGGGGACCTTTATTCAAAAAAACAGTTTTTCCATATGGAGCTAATCCAAATGCACAACTTATCGCAGAGGGTGATTCTATTGAAATTTGTCAAGGTTCAAGTGTTACATTAACTTATTCTGGCCCGAATGGTTATACTCCAACTTGGTTTGATGGAAGTCAAGGAAACACCGTTACTTTTACACCGACTCAAGCCGGAAGTGTTAACGTGTCAGCTACATTAGAAAATAGTACTTATACCGATTCAATAAATATTATATTTAAACCACAACCAACCTCCACAATTTCACCATCTGGTCAAATTTTAGTTTGTGGTTCAAGTAATTTTTCATTACAAGCTAATACGGGTACTGGTTTAAGTTATCAATGGTTTTTAAACGGGAATCTTATAGCTAATGCAACAAACGCAACTCATTTACCAACTGCAGTAGGTTCTTATACTGTAAGAGTTACTTCAGCTTCAACTAGCTGTTCTAAAACCTCCGAACCAACTGTTCTATCGGCAACATTTATATCACAACCAAATGGAACAGTAAACTTTTGTGGAACTCAAATTTTAAGTGTGCCTAGCGGTTCTTCTAATTCGTATCAGTGGAAAAAAGATAATGTAAATATAAGCGGTGCAAATACTAATACTTACACTGCAACACAGCCAGGTGTTTACATATGTGTTATAACTAATGGTAGTTGTACATTTACAACAGCAAACATTATTTTAAATCAAACATCAGTAGCCCCAACAGCAAATATTACACAAACATTTAACGCTGGTGATACTATAGCCAATTTAACTGTAACAGGTTCTAATTTACAATGGTATAGCACAGCTACCGGAGGCTCTCCTTTATCATTAACCACAACGCTGGTATCTGGAACAACGTATTATGTAAGTCAAACTGTAAATGGCTGCGAAAGTTCAAGGGTTGCAATTACTGTAACACAAAACTTAAGCAATGATAGTTTTGTTTTAAATGGGTTTACTCTTTATCCAAACCCAACATCAAGTACTTTAAACTTTAGGTCGGTTGTAGCACTGGAAACAATTGCTATTTACAATATGCTTGGTCAATTAGTGCAACAAGAAAAAGTAAATGCTTTAGAAGGCACTATAAACATTGAAAAACTGGCTCAAGGTAACTATTTGGTAAAAGTTAACGATATAGCTAAAGGGTATACTATTATTAAAAACTAGTTTATTATCCTGCAAGTTTTCGAAAAACAATTAACCCTCTCGGCGTTTCAAACTCTGAGAGGGTTTTTCTTTAAAAAAACACTTTTCCTCATCAAGTATTAATTTTTTCATTAGAAAGAAAGCGTTTGATTATAATTTTTATTATATTGCTTATCAAATCTTTTGCCCTATGAAACGGTTACTTACCTTCTTTAAATGGTTTCTTATAAGCAGCGTTGGCTTTATTCTGATCTTATATATTTTTGATGTAGATTATTTGCTTCGTGCCGTAAAAACCATTTATCTCAAAGGACATACCACTGCATTTTTAGAAGATTATAAAGAATTTCCAAACCGTACCATTCAAAAAGGGACGGCTCAACCTTGGTCGGTTTCTAAAGATTACAATAGCGTTCCGGCTACTGATAAATTAAATACGACTCATAAAAACTTACAAACCGTAGCGTTTCTTATCATAAAAAACGATAGTATTTGGCATGAAAGTTATTTTGACGGGTACACCAACTCCACTAAAAGCAATTCTTTTTCTATAGCAAAAAGTATCGTTTCGGCAGCTTTAGGCAAAGCTATAATGCAAGGAAAAATTAAAAGTTTAAATCAAAAAGTTACCGATTTTTTCCCAAAATTAAAAGGCAAATTTGCTAAAGAAGTCACGGTTGGCGATTTGTCGTCTATGGCATCTGGTTTAAGTTGGGACGAAAAATACTACAGTCCATTTTCTATAGTAACTCGGGCATATTTTGATGATCAATTAAAAGAAGTTATTTTAGGTTTGAGCATCAAAGATAAGCCAGGGCAAAAATTTAATTATTTAAGCGGTGCTACTCAATTATTAGCCATGTGTATTGAAAAAGCCACTGGTGAATACCTTTCTAATTATGTGTCTGAGCATTTTTGGAAACCTATGGGCGCAGAAAACGATGCACTTTGGCAATTAGACGAAGCCGACACCGGAATTGAAAAAGCGTATTGTTGTATTGCCAGTACCGCTCGCGATTTTGCTCGTTTTGGAAAATTATACAAACAAAATGGGGTTTGGAATGGCAAGCAAATTTTAGCACGCTCGTTTGTGGAAAAATCATTGCAACCGCGTTTTTCGGATAGCCCAGAATATGGTTATGGTTGGTGGTTGCGTCAAATAAATGGGAAAAGTGTATTTTATATGCGAGGGCATTTGGGTCAATTTGTTATTGTCTTGCCAGAAGATGATGTTATTATTGTGCGATTGGGTCATTTAAAAGGCAAACAAACGACAACTGATCCACATAGTAACGATTTGTACGTATATGTAGAAGAAGCTTTAAAAATGATTACTAAAAAGAAATAAGTATGTTAGACACCATTCAATTAGACAATATTTTATTTTTAGATATTGAAACGGTTCCTGAAATGGAACATTTTTCGGAATTAGATTCTGATTTTCAGGAACTTTTTGCACACAAAACGCAATATCAAAGAAAAGATGAGGTTTCACCTGAAGAATTTTACGAAAGAGCCGGTATTTGGGCTGAGTTTGGTAAAATTGTTTGTATTTCTGTAGGTTATTTCACGCAAAAAAGTGGTGAACGACAGTTTAGAGTCACCACTTTTCAAGGAGATGAAGAACGTTTGTTATTGGATTTTTCTAATTTGATAAACAATCATTTTAATTTGCCACAGCACGTGATGTGCGGACATAATGTAAAAGAATTTGATTTTCCGTTTATCGCACGACGAATGTTAATTCACGGAATAAAAATTCCAGCTAAATTAAATTTAATGGGCAAAAAACCCTGGGAAGTGCCGCATTTAGACACGTTAGAATTATGGAAATTTGGCGATTACAAACACTTCACCTCTTTAAAATTATTAACGAAAGTGTTGGGTGTTCCTTCTCCTAAAGATGATATTGATGGAAGTGAAGTAGCAAAAGTGTTCTACAAAGACAAAGATATTGACCGAATTGCTACGTATTGTGAAAAAGATGTAATAGCTGTAGCGCAAATAATATTGAAGTTGCGACTGCAAAAATTATTAACTTCAGATGAAATTTTGAAAGTATAAGGTATAAAAAAACCACGTAATCATTACGTGGTTTTTTTATTTTAATTACGTTTTAGTTTCCTGCTAAAGCATTGGTACTAAACTTTTTCACATCCGCAATTTCGTTATCTGAATAAACTACTGCGCTTAAAGCTTTTGTGGTATAAAAATTCCAAAGACCTGTTTTTTTCCCTTGTTCGAAAGAACCTTCCGAAACTAAATTACCTGTTTCATCATAAGATTTCCATAAACCATCTGCTTTTCCATCAATATAATTTCCTTGGTGCATTACTTTACCGTTAGAATGATAATACGTTACTTTTACTGTGTTTTCAGAAATTTGTTCTCCAATAGCCTCAGTTTCTTGAGCAAAACCGAACGAAGTAAACAAAATTAAACCAAAAATAAGGGCTAAATTTTTCATAATTATAGGTGTTATGATTAATAATGATGTAAATCTACAATATATTTTTACATTAACCAAACAAAAACTTAACAATTTCGTAACATTGGAAAAAAGAACATAAAAAAAAGCGATCTAATTAAGACCGCTTTTTAATATTTATTTTGAGATATTTATTGTAATAAAGTAGCTCCATTTACTGTTGACCAAGCACCATTTGTTAATGATGCACCAGTAGCAGTAGTTGAAGTAGTGAAATTTCCAGAAGGGAAAGTTATTGTGAAAGCTGTAGAACCACCATAACCAGTTTGAGGAGTAGTTCCATTAATTTTAAAGTTTGTTAATTTAATTTTACCACCAGTTACTTGAGCGTTATTAGTCGTAGTTTCTTGAATTCTACAAAACACACCTTCAGTAAAACCTTCTACTAAAATATTTGAAAAATATCCATTTCCTTGTTTTTTAAACTGAATAGCATCGTATTCTCCTGGAGTTTCCACAACTGTTCCAGTACTTCTTTTTAAAGTAATACCAGAGATAACAGGCCAAAAAGCGTTATCAACAGTTTTAGCTTCAATTTCCATTCCAAAATTACCAGTTCCTGTTTGGTACGCATACCAATTAGAGTTTAACTGACCTTTCCAGCCATCTTGCCAGTCAAAAGAATCATCAAAGTTTCCGTATGAAATTAAATTAGTTGCGCTTACGGTACCTCCATAAAATTCGAACCCATCATCTGCACCTTTATATGATACTAAGTTTTCTAAAACTGTCCCCGAACCTACTGAATAAAAAGAAAAACCATTCATTTCAGAAGTACCGTCTGATATTTTTTTACCAGCATATTCAACACGAACGTATTTTAATGAACCTCCGTTGTGCGTTGGATTAGAACCTCCGTAAGTTAAAGCGACCCCATTTACTAAAACCCCATCTTCAGCTGTTGCTGAAGGTGCAGAAGAAGCACCAACTATTGGAGCATCGCCATACATGATTATACCACCCCATGAACCTGGTACTTGAGAACTTTCTGTAAATACAACTGGTTCGCCAGCAGTACCATTAACAATAAGTTTCCCACCATTTAAAACAACTAAAGCATCAGTTCCATTAGATTTATCAGCTGTAATTTTAGAACCTGCTTCAAAAGTTAAGGTTACACCTGATTGAATTTTGACAATACCACTTAATGTGTAATTTCCATAAGGGTATGTTTTGTTTGTCGTTAAATCACCAGAAATTTCACCAACTACTGGGATTTTTGTTGTTGTTGTTTCGTCATTATCTTCTGAACAACTTGCGAATAATAAACTTAATACTGATAAGCTTAATACTAATTTTTTCATGTTATTTTGTTTTTTAGTTTGTTATACAAATTTATGTTGACTGCTTAATGATATCGTTAACCATATATTATTAAAAATTTAAGAATTTCTGGCTATGTAAATTTTCTGTAAATTAAAAATCCTGCCGAAACAGGATTTTATTTTTAGAAAGTATAACTTAAACTTAAACCTAAGCCTACGCCTCTTTTAAAATCTTCTACTATTAAAGTATTTTCTAATATTGTAACCTTACTCTCTTTACCTAATTCAAATTTTTGATATGGATTTAAAATATTATCAACTGAAAATTTAGCCGTTAAGTTTTTGGTTAATTTACTTGAATAAACAAAATCTAACTTATGAAATGGCATTTCATAAATATGATCTAAACCGTTTGTACCCACTGCATAAATATTTTTTCCTTTAACTCCATATACAATTGTTGCTGTATTAGAAATTTTATTTCCTAATTTAAATTCATATTTAGCATCTGCATTGACTACCCAGTTTGAAGCACCTTGTAAGTCTCTTGTAGGGTTATTCTCAAGAACATTTTCTGCAGCAATTTCAACTTTAGTTTTCATTAACGCTGCATTCATTCCAACTGAGAAGTTTTCTAACTTATCAGAAACATGCTCCATATTAAATATAAATTCAAATTCAGCTCCAAATAAATTAGCGATTTTAGAATTTTGAAAAGTAATAATTTGAGTTGCACTACTTTTAAATACTCGTTCAATTGGATCTTGAATTCTTTTTCCATATGCTCCAATTGCAATCATATCTTTTTTAGTAGAGAAGAATTCATATTTTAAATCTATATTTAAATTCTGAGTGTCTAATAAATCTTTATTACCTGTTTCTACTGTACCGTCAGGATTAACAATCTGTACTGGTAAAGCTTCTATTAAAACAGGTCTTGTTATTGTTTTAGATGATGCAAATCTTAAATTAGAAGCGTCATTAATTATATATTTTGCATTAAGTGATGGTAATACATAATTTTTTTTAACTGAATTCTTTTTGAAAGGATCATTGAAAGCACTTCCAAGCTCTCTTGTTTTTAAAGTTCTTTCAGCAACTTCAAATCGCATCCCTCCGTTAATTTCAATTTTTTCTCCAAAATTCAAAAATAAATGAGCATAACCAGCATTTACATATTGATTTATCTTGTTTTTAAAATCACCTGTAGATTCTTCATTTTCATTAATTAATCCATTTTCCGCATCTGAAATTATTTGATTATTAATGTTTTCTAAATCTACATTAACTTGATATCCAGAAACTACTGGTTTTGTTGAGAAAAATCTATAAACGATACTTG
>NZ_JBIKJI010000179.1:0-3817 GCF_044361065.1 Flavobacterium sp. | reverse complement strand
ACATTTGTTCTAAAAGAGACCAACACGAGAAAGCTATTGAACATTTAAGAATTGCGCTTCGATACACAGATGATGAAGCAGATGTGTATTCTATGATTGGTATGGAATATTTATTTATGGATAATTTAGAGTTGGCCAAAGAAAACTTTATTTTATGTTTAGACAATGACGAAGAAGATTATTCTGCACTTTACAATGTGGTGTATTGTTTTGATTTCTTAGACCAAAATCAGGAAGCAATAGTATATTTAGAAAATTTTATCGAGAAAAACCCATATAGCGAAGTGGCTTGGCACCAGTTAGGGCGCCAATTTTATGCAATTAAAAATTACGAAAAAGCCGTTTGGGCTTTTGATTATGCTTGTCTTATTGATGAAGGTTTTTTAGGCGCGTTTTTAGAAAAAGCAAAATCATTAGAAAAACTTCAGCACTATCAAGAAGCCATAGATTGTTATTTAGTAACTATTGAATTAGATGATCCTACTTCATTTGCCTATTTGCGTATTGGAAAATGCTATGAAAAACTTGGAAATTCAGAACAAGCTTTAAATTTTTACTTAAAAACCGTTCACGAAGATCCTTTATTGGATAAGGCTTGGTTAGCTATAACTGATTTTTACATTAAACAAAAAGATTTCCAAAAATCATTATATTACATCAATAAAGCAATTGGAATTGATGGTGAAAATCCACTTTATTGGAGACGATATGCTACGATAAATCAATATCTAAATTTCTTTGAAGAGGCAGAAGAAGGTTACAGAAAAGCATTTGAAAACGGCGATGTAGAATTAGATAATTTTCTTTTTTGGAGTGATGTTTTATATGTTTTAGGCGAAGTAAATGCTGCCTTCGAAATCTTGAATCAAGCCAAAGAATTGTATCCAAATGAAGCTGAGATTTTATATCGTTTAGTAGGTTTGTTCTATAACATTGAGGAGGAAACTAACGCTATCGAAGCATTAGAAACGGCTTTAACAACCGATTTTAACAAAAATTATATATTAAAAGATGCCTTCCCACACGTTTGGGAATGCGAAACTGTACAAAATAGTATTAAAAAACATACACTATAAGCCAATCTATGGAAATTATCGACTTTTTATTGCATTTTTTGAAAGATCCTTTAACCGTAATTACCCAACTAATTGACCAATACAATACACTAATTTATTTTATATTATTTTTAGTAGTTTTTGTGGAAACTGGATTTGTTGTAATGCCATTATTACCAGGAGATTCGATGCTTTTTGCCATTGGTGTCATTGCTGCAACTACCGGAAAATTAAGTTTAGTGATTATTATTCCTTTGTTAATTTTAGCTGCGTTACTTGGTGACAATTTAAACTATTTTGTAGGGCATAAATTTGGAGAATTCATAAAAGAAAAAAAGAAAATTCTATTTCTTAAAAGAGAATATATTGAAAAAACAGAAGATTTCTTCGAAAAAAATGGTGGTAAAGCAGTGATAATGGCTCGTTTTGTGCCTATTGTAAGAACTATTGCACCCTTTGTGGCCGGAGCTGGAAGTATGAAATATAGAAATTACATTCTGAATTGTATTTTAGGCGCTGTACTTTGGGTAGCAGGAATTACACTTTTAGGTTATTTTTTAGGACAATTTGAGGTGGTAAAAAACAATTTTGAAAAATTAGTTTTAGGTATTGTTTTGGTTTCAGTATTGCCTATTTTCATTAAAATATTCAAATCCAAATTTAACAAAGCATAACGGAAATGAAGCATAAATCACAAAAGAAACAGCGCAAGTTTGGACTTATTGGTAAAAACATAAGTTATTCTTTTTCTAAAAAATACTTCTCCGAGAAATTCATAAATAATCATTTTCACAACTGTGAATATGAAAATTACGATATTGAAAATATTAAAGAAATTACTGAAATTATAAATAAAACCAAAGGTTTAGTTGGGCTAAACGTAACTATACCTTACAAAGAATGTATTCTTCCGTTTTTAGATAAAATTTCAAAAAACGCAAAAAAAATAGGCGCTGTAAATTGCATTTCTATTTCTAAAAATAAAAAAATAAAAGGATACAATACCGATTTTTATGGGTTTAAAAAATCATTAAAACCTTTATTGAAAAACCATCACAAAAAAGCATTGATTTTAGGAACAGGTGGCGCCAGTAAAGCGGTAGCTTTCGCTTTAAAAAAACTAAATATCGAATTTGATTTTGTATCTCGAAATCCATCAGAATACGAAATCGGATACAACGAAATTAATGCGGCTATTTTTAATGAATATCAAATAATTATAAATACTACTCCATTAGGCACATTCCCAAATATTTCAGAATTTCCAAAATTAGATTATGCCTTATTTACATCAAAACATATTGCTTTTGATTTGGTGTATAATCCTGAAGAATCCACTTACTTAAAAAAAGCAAGAAAAGCTGGTGCAATTACAAAAAATGGACAAGAAATGCTTATAAATCAGGCTGAAAAAGCTTGGTTAATATGGAACAAATAACAACTAATGTGATATTTTAGTACAATTTCTTTGAATTTCCCACCTCTTTTGGTATCTTCGAGCCCTTAACTTAAGCATTAAAACATGTTAGAAGAATTGAATGATAACCTGCAACAAGCAGATGGACAAGAAGAAACAACTTCAATTGAAAACCAAACTCCTATTTCAGAAGAAACTGAATTAGAAAGTCAAGTTTTGGAAGTAACTGAAAATGAAACGATTTCGGATAAATCAGAAGAAGAAACAACCGTTTCCGTACAAGATGAAATAGACAATCATTTGGCTGAATCAAGTGAAGAAGGTTCTATTGATACCGATTTAGAAATTGAAGTTAGAGATTACGAAAAACTTACTTTAGAAGAATTAGTCGATGAATTGGCTACTCTTGTAGGCCATGAAAAAGCCTTAGTTTTTAAAAATCAAATTGAAGATGTTAAAAAAGCATTCTTAAATCAATTTCACCAATTACTTGAAGAAAAAAGAGTTGCCTTTTTTGCTGAAAATGAAACTTCTACAGAATTTGAATATCATTCTCCAATAAAAGTAAAATTTGATCAATTATTAGACACATATCGTAATAAAAAAACGGCAAATTTTAAAAATATTGAGAATCAATTAAAAAATAATTTAACAGAGAAAACAGCTTTAATTGAAGAATTAAAAGCATTGATTGCTAGTAATGATTCTAATATTTCAGAAATGTTTAAAAAATTCAACGACATTAGAGAGCGTTGGAAAAACTCTGGAGCTATACCAAAAGACAAATATAATTTAGTTTGGAATAATTTTCATTTTCATGTAGATAGATTTTACGAAATTGTTCATTTAGATAGAGAAATTAGAGATGCTGATTTTAAAAACAATTTAGAGCAGAAGTTAGAAATTATTGCCAAAGCAAAACTTTTAGTAGAATTGCCAGATGTTACTAAATCTTTCAGAGAATTACAATTATTACACCGTGTTTGGAAAGAAGAAATTGGACCCGTAGACAAAGAAAATAGAGAAAAAATTTGGCAAGAGTTTAGTGAAATTACTAAAATTCTTCATGATAAACGCGAAGCATTAGCGTCTCAATTTAAAGAAAAAGAGCAAGAAAATTTAACTCGAAAAAACGAAATTATTGCTGAAGTAAATACATTAAGTACAGAAAAAGTAAATAATCACGGTGAGTGGCAAAATCAAATTGTAAAATTAGAAGCGTTACGCGATGCATTCTTTAAAGCAGGACGTGTGCCAGCAGAAGCTACAGAAGTTACTTGGAGTAATTTTAAAAATGCTGTTCGTGCATTTAATGCTACGAAAAATTCATTTTATAAAGATATAA
>NZ_JBIKJI010000178.1:0-3831 GCF_044361065.1 Flavobacterium sp. | reverse complement strand
GGCAACTAAGAAAAGTTTAGACAATTTAAAATCGTCTTACGATGCATTAGAAAAAGACAGTAACGAAGCTTTAGATGCGAATATCAAAAAAAATCGTGAACTATTGGCAGAATTAGAAGCCAAACAAAAAGCAATGGCTGCTGAGCAAGATAAATTAAATAAATTGAAAGCCGATTTATTAAAATCATCTACTCGTTTAGCAGAATTAGAAAAAATTATGGCCGACAAAGAAGCGGCTATGAAAAAACTGAAAGAAACCTTATCTAAATCGCTTAAAGCGTTTGAAGGAAAAGGTTTAACCGTTACTGAAAGAGATGGAAAAGTGTATGTTTCTATGGAAAATAAATTACTTTTCGAATCAGGAAGTTGGACTGTTGGAACAGAAGGTAAAAAAGCAGTGGATTTAGTTGGAAAAGTTTTAGGAGATAATCCGGATATTTCGGTACTTATTGAAGGACATACAGATAATGATAAAATTATTGGTTCTATAGGTGGTGGCGTAGAAAATAACTGGGATTTATCTACCAAACGTGCAACAGCAATTGTAACCATTTTATCGGCTAATGCTAAAGTTAAAAAAGAAAATTTAACGGCTGCAGGTCGTGGTGAATTCGCACCTTTATTGTCAAACGAAACGGCAGAAGGAAAAGCAAAAAATCGTAGAATTGAATTTATTTTAACTCCAAAATTAGACGAACTGTCTAAGTTGTTAAACGAATTGTAAGATTCAAATTAATACTAAAAGTTGCCTAAAAGGAAATTACTTTTTTAGGCAACTTTCTTATTTCAGAAATTATGAACCCACTTCTCCCATTACTTCTACAATTAGAAAGTCATATTTCTAATTTTGAAAAAACAAATCCGAAGGTTTCAAATAGTACTGTTGGCTGGCAAATAGACCATTGTTTGTTGGTGATAAATGGCATTATTGGTCAGATAGAAATTTCAGACCCATCTAAATATCAACCCAAATGGACCTTTCCTAAATTTATGGTTTTTACAACAGGTAAAATTCCAAGAGGTAAAGCACAAGCGCCAAAAGTTGTTATTCCAACTCAAGTTGCTACTCAAGAGGAACTAATCGCGAAATTAGCAGCAGCTAAAAATAATGTTTTAAAACTGGATTCTTTTTCTGAAAATCAGTTTTTTAATCATCCTTTTTTTAAGGATTTAAATGTAAAACAAACCAAAAAATTTTTAACGATTCACACCAAACATCATTTAAAAATTATAGAGGATATCTTGAAATAAATAAAATCTATATCATATTTGCTTTTCCTTTTTTAAACTTCGTAACTTCGTCATTCAATAAAAAGTTTTATAATGAAATTCACTACGCTACCAAATACCGATTTAAAAGTCAGCAAAGCTTGTTTAGGAACAATGACATTCGGAAATCAGAATACCGAAGCGGAATCCCATTTCCAATTAGATTATGCTGTAGAACGCGGTATTAATTTTATTGATACAGCCGAAATGTATCCCATAGGCGGAAACGAACATATTTTTGGAAGTACCGAACGTTTTATTGGAACTTGGTTAGCCAAAAACAAGCATAAAAGAGACGATTTAGTGATAGCCACTAAAATTGCAGGACCAAATAGAGGTATGGATTACATTCGTAAACCCCTTGATTTCTCTAAGAAAAGCCTTACTGAAGCTGTAGAATTAAGTTTAAAAAACTTGCAAATAGATTACATTGATTTGTATCAAACACATTGGCCGGAGCGTATTATGAATATGTTTCAAAAAAGAGGTGTAGAAAAATTAGACACGCATTGGCAAGAAAATGTTTTTGAAGTTTTAACTGTTTTTGATGGATTAATTAAAGAAGGAAAAATAAAACATATTGGTATTTCAAATGAAAACCCGTGGGGTGTGATGAAGTTTTTAATGGAAAGTGAAAAACATAATTTACCTAGAATTGCCACCATTCAAAATCCATTTTCTTTGTTAAATAGATTATACGAAGTCGGTTTATCTGAAATAGGTATGCGTGAAAATGTTGGTTTATTGGCGTATTCACCATTAGGTTTTGGATTTTTATCTGGTAAATATTTAAATGGCACTCCAGACAATTCGCGAATGAAATTATTTCCAAATTTTGTTCGTTACACAAACGAAAATTGTTTTAAAGCCACAAAATTATACCAAGATTTAGCACATAGTTTGGGCTTGACGATAACCGAAATGGCGATTGCCTTTGTAAACCATCAAGAATTTGTGACTTCAACCATAATTGGCGCTACCACATTTGACCAATTAGAAGAAAACATCAATGCTTTTGATGTGTTGCTTACTGATTCCGTTTTTGAAGAAATCAATAAAATTCAGGAATTAATTCCAAACCCAGCGCCTTAATTTTTTATATTCGCATTTTAAATTTCAAATAAAAACACTATTTTTACCACCTCTTAATCTAAAAATTAAAACTATGAAGTCTATTTTATTGTTTATTCTTTCAATTTCTTTTTCAAGTTACTCGCAAGTTCAATCTCTTGGTAGAGAAACCAGTCAATTTGCTTCTTGGGATTTAACAAGAGAAATTAAGTCAACTGTTAAAATTAAAGAGGTTAGTGGATCAGCTTATGCTGATGAAAACTTTTATGATGGTCAGATTCGACTTACAGACACAGTTGCAACCATTCTTCCGGTTAGATACAATGCAGTTTTAGATGAATTAGAATTTAAAAAGAATGATAAAGTATACGCTTTAGTTCCTCAAGATTATACTACAATAAAAATTCCTTATATTAACAAAGTATACAGCTATTTAAATTATAATTCTGAAAACGCATCTAAAAAAGGTTTTTTGGGAGTGGAAACAACTAATAAAAATATAAATTTTTACACAAAAGAAGTAATTGTTTATGTGCCATATGCTGATGCATCAAATGCTTATTCAGAACCGATACCTTCTCATTTTAAAAAGGGCGAAAAATTATATTTTATTGGATTATCTGATAAATCTATAGTTGAAATGCCGAAAAAAAATAAAGATCTTTTGAAATTATTTCCTATATATGAAAAGGAAATATCCGCCTTTATAAAAACAAACAAAATCTCTCTTAACGAGGAGAAAGAGTTGTTACTCTTAGTTAATTATTTAGACACTTTAAAATAGAAGTTTAAATTTGTAATAAAATGTATAAATAAAAAAATGAGAGTTATATAAACTCTCATTTTTTTATTTTAAAACTTTATAGGATTTCTTCAATTAAAGATTCCCTATTATTTTATCTTTTGGATATTTTACTTTGTAACTGATTCTATATTTTTTTGTTTCATTTGGTCTCAATTTAATTTCCCAACTTAAATCACCTGTTTCTTCATTTGCTTTTGCACCATCTTTATCTAAAAGTTCAACAGTTATTTCTTTATCTGTACTTAATGGATATTGGTCTTTTAACAACATATTAATTTCTTCTTTTTTGTTGTTTCTAACCGTAATATCATACGTAAAGGTTTGCTCTTTATAGGATGATAAAAATTTAGTTCCCGATTTGTCAGTTATTCTTTCACGTTTAATCGAGATTTTTTTATCTCTACCCAAACTTAAATTTAAAGTATCTTGCGTTTGGTTCGGATTTATCGTCGTTTTTCCAACATACATCCCTTCGAAAACAATATTTGCCTCACCAGGCAATAAATTATATTTTGCATAATCGTTTAATTCAGCCAATAAAAAGGCTTCTTTTTCTGCTTTCGGTGCCGCATAATACTTATAAGTTGCTGGAATTTTAATATCTTTTAAGGATACGCTATGTGCTTTTCCATTAGATAATATATCATACGGGATATCAATATCGAATGACACATTTAATTCTTGTT
>NZ_JBIKJI010000177.1:0-3853 GCF_044361065.1 Flavobacterium sp. | reverse complement strand
ATGCGGCTTATACCTCTGGTCAAGCAGATTTTACAAGATATGTAGCAGTTGGTAACTCACTTACTGCAGGTTATATGGACGGAACTGTTTGTAGAGTAGGACAAACTTATTCTTACCCTAATTTATTAGCACAACAATTCGCTTTAGTGGGTGGCGGTGCCTTTACACAACCTTCTTTTGCAGAAGATGTAAATAATTTAGGAGGGTTTGCAGGTTCTCCAGGTTCTACAAGATTAATTATTGATGCGTCTCAAAATAGACCGGAGCCAATTGCAGGAGCATCAACAATTACCTTAACACCACAAGCTAAAGCATATAACAATATGGGCGTACCAGGTGCAAAATCATTTCATTTATTAATACCAGGTTACGGAGCATTAAATTCTTATTTTGCGAGACATGCTACTTCGCCTACAGCAACTGTTATGGCAGACGCTATGACAAAAAACCCAACTTTTTTTACCAATTGGATTGGTTCAAATGATGTGTTAGCTTATGCTACCGCAGGTGGTGCACAAGCTGATGGAGTAACACCAGCAGCAGATCATAATACAACAGGAAATGTAAACCCTTTAACCTATGGTTTTAATGATATCACTAATAGTACATATTTTACTAGTGTATATACAAATATCATTAACTCATTGACTATAAACGGAGCGAAAGGAGTGGTTTGTACGATTCCAAGTGTAACTTCAATCCCGTATTTTACAACTGTGCCATTTAATCCACTTCCAGCTGAAGCTACATCTAGTAACACAACAGCAATTGGTTTGTATCAGTTTTTAGCTGCTGTTTCTGGCGGAAGAATTTCTCCATTAAGGACTGCTGCAGGAACTAAAAATCCAGTTTTAATTAGAGATGAATCATTAACAGACATAGGCCCAACAATTCAAGCAGCAGCAGCTTCTACGCCTTTTGCTCCTTTTGCAGCTTCTTTAGCTGCATTATATGGAAAAGCAAGACATACTACTGCAGCAGATTTAATTGTTTTGCCAGCAAGTTCAATAATTGGACAAGTTAACACAGCTGGAACGGCTCCTTTTAATGTTAATGGTGTAACCTTGCCGTTAGCTAACAAATGGGTATTAACAACAACTGAAAAAGCTAGAGTAGCTGCAGCAACTGCAGCTTACAATACTTCAATTATTGCTATTGCTAATACAAAAAATTTAGCTGTGGCCGATATGAATGCTGTTATGAACAAATTAATTACAGGTTTAAAAATTGAAACCAATTCAATTTATACAGCTAACTATTTTAGTGGTTCAGCTACTGAAGGACAAGTATTGTTTTCTTTAGATGGTGTGCATCCAAACGCACGTGGTTATGCGGTTATTGCTAATGAAATTATCAAAACAATAAACGCAAAATACAAATCAAGTTTACCATTACACAATCCTACTTATTTCCCAGGTATCAGTATTTTACCAACGAACTAAGCTAGTTTTTAAATAATTTCTAAATAGGCATCATTTTGGTGCCTATTTTTTTATATTTACACTTTAAAGAAAATGTATAAATCAATTGTATAAAAATGAAAAATTACCTTATCAAACTACTTATTTCAACCCTGTTAATACTTGTTATTTCGTATTTTCTAAAAATTGAAATCACCAATTATTTGGCAGCCGTTTTTATGGCAGTTGCCTTATCATTTTTAAATACCTTTTTAAAACCGATATTAAAAATACTTGCCATTCCAGTAACAATAATGTCTTTAGGTTTGTTTTTATTGGTTATTAATGCCAGTATTGTAAAAATAGCTGATTATTTTATTGATGGGATTCAAATGACGTTTCTTCAAGCGCTATTTTTTAGTGTGATATTATCGGTAAGTCAATATATTTTAAATAAAATTTTCACAGAAAAAAAAAACAATAAGTAGTTGTAAAATTCTGTAAATTAAAAACTTGTATGGGTTGCAAAAATTATATAATTTTGCAACCCATATTTATACTTCAAAAAATCAATAAAAATGAATATTAGAAAAGAACACCTTGACGCACTAAATGCCGTTGTAAAAATTACAATTGGTAAATATGAATATACTGAAAAAATTGAGAATTTTTTAGAACTTAAAAGAAAAACAGCTACTTTACCAGGTTTTAGAAAAGGTAAAACGCCTATGGATGTGGTGAGAAAACAGTTTGAAAAACCAGCAATTATTGAAGAAGTTACTGCTTTGGTGAACAAAGGGTTAAAAGATTACATCGCAAAAGAAAAATTAGATTTGTTAGGTAATGCGTTACCTCGTATAGATGAAAATTTTGATTGGAAAGCAGACGAATTGGTTTTTGAATACGAATTAGGTTTAGCACCAGAATTCTCTGTAGATTTAGCAAGAGCTTCAGGCGTAACGAGATATAAAATTATTGCAGACGATACCTTATTAAACGAGCAAGTTGAAAGAATTCAAAAGCAATACGGTAAAATTTTAACGGAAACTGAAGTTAAAAAAGGTTTTGAAATAAACGGTACGTTTTCAAACGAAGAAAAAAATATCAGCAACCAAGCTTTAATTAGTTTAGATATTTTTGCAGATGCTAAAACGGGTAAACAATTTATTGGAAAAAAAGTTGGCGATGTTGTATCGTTAAAAACAAAAGGTTTGTTTAATGACGACCATCAATTAATGGATTATTTGAAAGTAGCTCACGATGACGTTCACGGTTTAGACATTGAAGTTAATTTTACTATTGACGCCATTCAATCTGTTGAAAAAGCGGAAATTAATGACGAATTATTCGCAAAATTATTTCCAAATGGAGAAGTAACTACTTTAGAAGGTTTAAAAGCAAGAATTAAAGAAGATGCGGAACAACAATTTGTACAGCAGGCAGATCAAAAGTTTTTAAATGATGTAACAGAAGCATTATTAGAAACCACTCAATTTGATTTACCAGAAACCTTCTTAAAAAAATGGATTCAAACTATTGGCGAAACACCGTTAACTCCTGAACAAGCAGAAGCGGAATTTGCAAAATCAGAAAGAGGATTGCGTTACCAATTAATCGAATCTAAAATCTTTATTCAACATAATTTACAAGTTAGATTTGAAGAATTAAAAGATTTTACTTCAGGATTAATCAGACAACAAATGGCCCAATTTGGTCAAGCCAATGCAACAGATGCAGAAGTAGACGGAATTGTTTCAAGAGTGATGTCGAATCAAGAAGAAATTAAACGTATATCTGACCAAGTTTTGAGTTTAAAAATGATTGACTTGTACAAAACAAGTGTAAAAGCCACTGAAAAAGAAGTAAATTACCAAGATTTTGTTAAAGCGATGTACGGCGAAATGTAATATTCATAAAAATTAGTATATTTGAACGTCAAATCATTTTGGTTTGACGTTTTTTATTAGATAAATAATTTTTTTAAAACACATAGACACATAGAAAATAATATTAAATTAAGTCGCTGGCTTCAAATAGAAATCATAGGACTATGTTTAAAAATTTATTTTTCTAAATTATTCTTTACAGAATTTAAAAAACTATGTTTCTATGTGTTTAATATTTACATAACCTTTTAAATACAATTTAAAATGAACTACGGAAAAGAATTTAAAAAATTTGCCACAAAAAAACACGGAGTAAACAGTTTGTATTACGATAAATTAGTAGGCAGTTTAACACCATATATTATTGAAGAACGCCAATTAAACATTTCTCAATTAGACGTGTTTTCTCGTTTAATGATGGATAGAATCATCTTCATGGGAACAGGTGTTGACGATTATATGGCCAATATTATTCAAGCACAATTATTGTTTTTAGAAAGTGTAGATGCTTCTAAAGACATTCAAATTTATATCAATTCGCCAGGTGGAAGTGTATACGCAGGTTTA
>NZ_JBIKJI010000176.1:0-3862 GCF_044361065.1 Flavobacterium sp. | reverse complement strand
CCAGAAGGATTACTAACAAGAGATCCAAGAATGGTAGAACGTAAAAAATTCGGTCAGAAGAAAGCACGTAAGAGATTCCAATTCTCGAAACGTTAATATTCGATATTTATCAGAATATATTTTCAAAAACCTTTTTACAATTAAATTAGAATTTAAAAACAAGTTGTCGATATTTCTTTTTACTGAAAAAGAAATTAGTTTAGCATCTAAATGAAGCCGAGAAAATTAAAATGATTGAAAAATTAAAAGATTAAAAAATTACAATAATCTTTAAATCTTAAATTTTTAAATCTTAAAATTAAACGGAACATTGCTAGAACACGGAACGTAAACTATTACAAAATGGCAAACAAAATTGACGTTAAAGAGTTACTAGAGGCTGGTGTACATTTCGGACACATGACTCGTAAATGGGACCCAAATATGGCTCCTTACATTTATATGGAACGTAATGGTATTCATATCATTAACCTATATAAAACTGCTGCAAAAATTGAAGAAGCTAATCAAGCTTTAAAAAGCATTGCAGCATCTGGTAGAAAAATACTTTTCGTAGCTACCAAAAAACAAGCAAAAGATATAGTTGCTGAAAAAGCAGCAGCTTGTAACATGCCTTACATTACTGAAAGATGGCCTGGTGGAATGTTAACTAACTTTATCACTATCAGAAAAGCGATTAAAAAAATGGCTTCTATTGATAGAATGAAAAAAGATGGTACTTTCATGACACTTTCAAAAAAGGAGCGTTTACAAGTAGATCGTTTAAGAGCAAAATTAGACAAGAACTTAGGTTCAATTGCTGACATGTCTAGAATTCCTGCTGCATTATTCGTAGTAGATATTAAAGCGGAACATATCGCGGTAAAAGAAGCAAAAAAATTAAACATTCCAGTTTTCGCAATGGTTGATACAAACTCAGACCCTCGTTTGGTTGAGTATGTTATTCCAGCAAATGATGATGCTTCTAAATCAATCGATAAAATTTTATCTTTAGTAACTGCTTCTATTACAGAAGGTTTATCAGAAAGAAAATCAGACAAAGAAGAAACTGATGCTGAAGCTGCTCCGGTAGCTGAAGAAGCTGCTCCAGTAGCAGAAACTCAGGCTGAAGAAACTTCAACTGAAGCATAAAAATATAAATTCCGAAAGTAAAATTCCAAATTCCAAATTAATTTATTAACTATTTGTTATAAATTTTACAAACCTGGAATTTGGAAATTTATAATTGGAATTTCTTCATTTACATTAATAATCTAAAATAAAATAAAATGTCAAATATAACTGCTGCTGAAGTTAACAAATTAAGAACTACAACCGGTGCCGGTATGATGGATTGCAAAAAAGCTTTAGTTGAAGCTGAAGGTAATTTTGAATTAGCTATTGAAATTTTAAGAAAAAAAGGTCAAAAAGTTGCGGCAAACCGTTCGGATAGAGAATCTACAGAAGGTGCTGTTATTGCTGTGGTAAATAGCGATAATACTGCTGGTGTTGTAATTTCTTTAAATTGTGAAACAGACTTCGTAGGAAAAAATGAAGGTTTCGTAAAATTAGCAAATGATTTTGCAAACTTAGCTTTAAATTTTACTGATAAAGATGCGTTCTTAGCTTCTGATTTTGGTGGAATTACTGTTGCTGAAAAATTAATTGAGCAAACAGGTGTAATTGGTGAAAAAATTGAAATTGGTGCTTTCGAAAGATTAGAAGGTGCATTTATCAATTCATACATTCACGCAGGAAACGGGATTGCTACATTAGTAGCCTTATCAGCAAATGTTGATGGTGGTGCTGAAGCAGCAAGAAACGTAGCTATGCAAGCTGCAGCTATGGCGCCAATCGCTTTGGATGAAGCGGGTGTTGATGCGGACACAATTGCTAAAGAAATAGAAATTGCTAAAGATATGTTACGTCAAGAAGGTAAACCAGAAGCAATGATTGAAAACATCGCTAAAGGAAAATTAGGACGTTTCTTTAAAGATAATACTTTAGTAAATCAAGATTATATCAAAGATAGTTCAATGAGTGTTGCTGCTTATATTAAATCTGTAAATGCAGATTTAAAAGTAACAGGTTTCAAAAGAGCCGCTTTAGGATAATATATCTTAAAAATAATTATACCTTTAAGGCTGCCAAATTTGGCAGCCTTATTTTTTTACACCTATTTATGAAAGAAAAAAATTCAAAATGGATTATTTTGCTACTATTAGCAATAGTTTGGGGAAGTTCATTTATCCTAATGAAAAAAGGATTAGATGGTGGAATGAATCCCTATCAATTAGGAGCGTATAGAATACTTTTTACTTCAGTATTTTTACTAATTATAGCAGGAAAAGAACTATTTAAAATAGAAAAAAAGAAAATGAAGTACATTATTATAGCCGGATTATTAGGTAACTTCTTCCCTATTTTTCTTTTTTCCTTAGCACAAACGCAAATAAGTAGTTCTATTAGTTCGACTTTAAACTCGTTTACACCATTAAATACATTGATTATTGGGAGTGTGTTTTTCGGACTCACTTTTAAAAAGAAACAAATTTACGGATTACTAATAGGAATTATTGGTTGTTTGATTTTAGTTTACGCTGGAGCTTCAGGAAATCCATCCAAAAATTATTGGTTTGCATTATTGGTAATTATTGCTTCTTGGTGTTATGCCGCTAACATTAATATGGTGAAAAAATATTTATTTGATGTTTCTCCAATTGGAATTACAGTTGGAAATTTTGCTTTTCTTCTTATTCCTGCTTTGTTAATTTTATCTTTTACGGGTTACAATTTTCATACCATTCAAAACACCGCAGAAGGTATTGGTATTACTGATACTATTCATCCTTTAATTTATGTAGCAATTTTAGGAATTGTTGGCACAGGGTTAGCAAATATTTATTTTTACAAACTCATACAAATGGCGTCTCCTATTTTTGCCTCTAATGTAACGTATTTGATACCAGTTGTAGCAACAATTTGGAGTATCATTTTTAACGAAGGGGTAACATTATTACAAGTTTTAGGAACTATTATTATTTTATTTGGAGTATATATAACGAATAGGAAATAAAATATATTGCATAAAAAAAGGATTGCTTTCGCAATCCTTTTTCATTTTCAAAATAAAAATTTATTCAAAATCTTTATCTGTAACACCTTCATTAATTTTTACATCTTGAGTAATGAATTCTAAAGGGATTCCAACGTCCATAGTAGTTTTGTATGGGAATTTCACTCCTTTAACCTCAACATAATCAGCATAATAAGTCATTGTCTTACGTTTTTGAGCACCTTCGCCTGACTCGCTTTCGGTAGCTACTCTTAATCCTGTTTTTACATCGTAAAAATATTTGGCTGTACCCACTTGAACCGCATAAGCATCTTGACCATTAAGTGATTCAATTCCGCTTAAAACAATTGTTTTATCTGATAAAAAGCTTAATTCCACAAAAGGAACCGCGTCTTTTTTCTCTTTTACTAATTCTTCACCTTCAATAGCTTTTTTCTGACCTTGTACAGTTTGATATCCTGATTTATCTCCAATAACTTGTTTCATCATAGACATTCCGCCCATTGAAATATCAGAAGTTGACATTCCTTTGTTTGAAATTTTAGAAACCATATCTAAAGATTGTCCTTGAATGGTTCCTTTAGCCGAAACTAAAATCGTTTTAACTGCTTTTAACGCTTTTTCACCACCAACAGCATCAATATAGTTTTTAACAACTGATTGAGCCGTTACGCCAGCAGGAATATCTTTTTTCACCACTGGTTTGTCTACTTTACTTCCGTATTTATCAAAATAGAAAATTGGCATTTTTTCTTTTGCGCTCATCGCTTCTAAACCTGGTAACACATCCGCTGCTTTTCCTACAAT
>NZ_JBIKJI010000039.1:0-14642 GCF_044361065.1 Flavobacterium sp. | reverse complement strand
AAACGGTTTTAGTGACAAATTATACTTTAACAGGGTATTTACAAATTGATACAAAATTAATTCCTGTAAACGAGAATTATCGCTATAATATTGTGGGTTTAAATTTAGGTTACGAACCCGGAATGAAAGCTAAAAATGCTACAGAAAACTTATTAAAGGCTTTGTCTAATCCAGTAGATTTAGTGTATTCACTGTTTAATACAAAAGAAAAAGATTTTAAGAAATTAATCGATTTAAAAAACGATACGCATTTTTCTGCCATTTTAAGTAATAATACAAATCGTGAAGTTTTAGCGATGTTGTTACAATTGGATAGAAATGAAATTGATAAAATTTTAGAAAAATGCAATTATTCTAAAAACTTTATAAATACAGCAAGCGATTTACAAGTTTTAGATGCCTTAGCAACTTCCTATAATGATTACAAAGTTTTGAGAAGAAAGTAGTTTAAGTGAAAAGTTGCAAAGTTGCAAAGTTTCAAAGTTTCAAAGTTTCAAAGTTTCAAAGCTGCAAAGTTTCAAAGCGTCAAGTAGCTATTTACAACTGCCAACTCATATCTGATTACTGAAAACTATCCCACAAACTGTTTTTCAATATAGGCAACATCTTTAATCGTTTTTCTCGTCCAATCCAAACGTTTTTCTAACACTTCTTCATCTGTAAGTTGCCAGTTAATATCTGATTGTCGCATTCTGTTTGTAATGTCCTGAATTACCAATGCTGCTGAAACAGAAATATTTAAACTTTCTGTAAATCCAACCATTGGAATTTTTATAAACCCATCCGCTTCTTTCATTACTTCTTCTGAAAGCCCGTCAATCTCCGTTCCAAAAAAGATTGCCGATTTTTTCGAAACATCAAATTCGTCTAACATACAGGAATCATTATGTGGTGTGGTCGCAATAATTTGATACCCTTTTGCCCGTAAACTTGCGATACAACTTTTCATATCTTGATGTTGGTTAATGTCTACCCATTTTTCGGCACCCATCGCAATTTGTTTGTCAATCGCTTTTCCGTATCGTTGTTCAACAATATGTAAATTTTGAATGCCAAAAACCTCACAACTTCTCATCACAGCACTTGTATTATGTAGCTGATACACATCTTCCATAGCAATAGTAAAATGATTGGTTCTGTTTTTTAGTACTTCAATAAATCTGTTTTTTCTGTTTTCAGACATAAAGTTTTCTAAATATTCTAATAAAGCGAGTTTGTTTTTTTGCATTTCGGTTTAATTTGTCGCAAAGTAACAAAATTTCTATAAAAGAAAATGGTTGAATTAATAGCTCTAATTTTTTAATGTATATTATTTTAAAATTAATTTTTCAAAAAACAGCTAACTAATTTCGGAATACTACGCACGAATTACTAAATTTGCATCTTTAAAAAACAACACAACATTATGCAATTAACGGAATTAAATGCCGTATCGCCAATTGACGGACGCTACAGAAGTAAAACCAAATCGTTATCCGCTTATTTTTCGGAAGAAGCGTTAATAAAATATAGAGTTTTAGTTGAGGTAGAATATTTTATTTCAATGTGTGAATATGGCGTGCCTCAATTACAAGGAGTAGATAAAAACAGCTTTGGAAAATTGAGAAGCATTTATGAAAATTTTTCAACGGAAGATGCACTTTGGATTAAAGAAACTGAAAAAACGACTAACCACGATGTAAAAGCGGTTGAATATTTCATAAAAAAGAAGTTTGACGAATTTGGTTTAGAAGCGTTTAAAGAATTTATACACTTCGGACTAACGTCTCAAGATATTAATAATACTGCGATTCCACTTTCTGCGAAAGAAGCTTTTGAAAATGTATATTTACCAAGTTTAATTGCGATTGTTCAAAAATTAAAAGAACTTTCGGTAGAATGGGCGAATATTCCTTTATTAGCTCGTACACACGGACAACCGGCTTCACCAACCCGTTTAGGAAAAGAAATTTTAGTTTTTGTAGAACGTATTGAAGAACAAATGCGTTTGTTGTTTAATGTGCCTTTTGCCGCTAAATTTGGTGGTGCAACAGGAAATTATAACGCGCATAAAGTAGCCTATCCAAACCACGATTGGAAAGCATTCGGATCGCAATTCGTTGAAGAAACGTTAGGACTGCGTCATTCTTTTCCAACTACACAAATTGAACATTACGATCATTTTGCAGCTTTTTTTGATGCATTAAAAAGAATAAATACCATCATTATTGACTTAGATAGAGACATTTGGACGTATGTGTCTATGGATTATTTCAAGCAAAAAATTAAAGCGGGAGAAATCGGTTCTTCAGCTATGCCACATAAAGTGAATCCAATTGATTTTGAAAATTCAGAAGGAAATTTAGGAATTGCGAATGCTATTTTCGAACATTTATCTGCAAAATTACCACTTTCAAGATTACAACGTGATTTAACAGATAGTACTGTTTTACGAAATATTGGTGTGCCAATTGGACATACACTTATCGCATTTGAATCGACATTAAAAGGTTTGAATAAACTGTTATTAAATGAGCCTAAATTTGAAGAAGATTTAGAAAAAAATTGGGCAGTTGTAGCAGAAGCGATTCAAACAATTTTAAGAAGAGAAGGCTATCCAAATCCTTACGAAGCGTTAAAAGATTTAACAAGAACGAACACAGTTATCAATAAAGATTCCATTCACGCATTTATTGAAACCTTAAATGTTTCTAACGATGTTAAAACAGAATTAAAAGCGATAACGCCAAGTAATTATTTAGGGATATAATTTTATTTCAATAACTGGTTATAAAAAAATCCATTCCAATAAATCGGAATGGATTTTTATTTTTAAAACCTGTCAGGTCCAATATTATACTATCTCGAATAATTCGGTGCTTCTTTAGTTATCGTAACATTATGTGGGTGACTTTCGCTAATTCCACTTGATGTTAATCGTACAAATCGGCTTGTGGCTTGTAAGGTTTCTATGTTTTTGGCACCACAATAACCCATTCCAGCACGAAGTCCGCCAATAAATTGTTGCATACTTTCGTTTAATTCGCCTTTATAAGGTACACGACCTACAATTCCTTCTGGAACTAATTTTTTTACATCATCTTCCACATCTTGGAAATATCTGTCTTTCGAACCTTCTTTCATAGCTTCAACAGAACCCATTCCTCGGTACGATTTAAATTTTCTTCCTTCAAAAATAATAGTTTCTCCTGGAGATTCTTTCGTACCTGCTAACATCGAACCTAACATTACACAAGAAGCTCCTGCAGCCAACGCTTTCGGAATATCTCCAGTATATCGAACGCCACCATCAGCAATTACTGGAATGCCAGTTCCTTCTAAAGCGGCAGCCACTTCCAAAACGGCAGAAAATTGAGGAAAACCAACACCAGCTACTATACGAGTCGTACAAATGGAACCAGGTCCGATTCCAACTTTTACTGCATCAGCGCCATTTTCAGCTAAATATAAAGCAGCTTCTGGCGTAGCAATGTTTCCAACCACTACATCTATTTCTGGAAATTTATTTTTTACTTGTTTCAACACATCTACCACACCTTTTGTATGTCCGTGTGCGGTATCAATAATTACAGCATCAACTCCGGCTTTTACTAAAGCTTCTGCTCGGTCAAGTACATCTGATGTAACACCCAAAGCGGCAGCTACTCGTAAACGACCAAATTTATCTTTGTTAGCGTTTGGTTTTTGTGTAAGTTTAGTAATATCTCTAAATGTAATTAATCCAATCAATTTAAAATCAGCATCAACTACAGGTAATTTTTCAATTTTACTTTCTTGAAGAATTTCTTCTGCAGCGGCTAAAGTAGTACCTTTTCCTGCAGTAACTAAATTTTCAGAGGTCATTACTTCAGTAATCGCTCTTGAGTTTTCTTTTTCAAAACGCAAATCTCTATTGGTAACAATTCCCTTTAAAATTCCATTTTCATCTACAACTGGAATTCCGCCAATACCAAATTCTCTCATCGCATTTTTGGCATCACCTACATTTGCAGTTAAGGGTAATGTTACAGGGTCTATAATCATTCCGCTTTCTGCACGTTTTACTTTTCTCACTTCTGCAGCTTGTTGTGCAATAGTCATATTTTTATGTAGCACACCAATACCACCTTCTTGCGCCATAGCAATTGCCATCGCACTTTCTGTAACTGTATCCATTGCAGCGGAAACAATTGGTGTATTTAAGGTAATGTTTTTACTAAATTTCGATTGAATAGAAACTTCTCTTGGAAGAATTTCTGAATAATTTGGGATTAAAAGAACATCGTCATACGTTAGTCCTTCTCCAATAATTTTTGTAGTGTGTGCTTTCATCCTGCAATTGTAGTTAAATTGCGTGCAAATATAAGAAAAAGTTAGTAGTAAATCATAATTTAATTCAAAACAATTAAATTTATCACTAAATCAATCCTTTAAGTTCATCCATTAATGAAACGCACCAAACAATTTAGTCGCTTCGTTATAGGCGCTTTCAAAGCTCATTGGGCTGGTGTTGGTGTTTTCTTTTTTGGTAGTAAAATAAGATAATAACTTTTCGGTTGGCATATTTCCGGTTAAGTCGTCTTTAGCCATAGGGCAGCCTCCGAAACCTTGAATGGCGCCATCGTATCTTCTGCAGCCAGCTTGATATGCGGCGTCAATTTTTTCAAACCATTTGTCTGGCGTAGTATGTAAATGCGCTCCAAATTCAATATTTGGATATTTTGGTATTAAATTACGGAATAAATAATCTATGACTTCGGGGGTAGAAGAGCCAATCGTATCGGAAAGTGATAAAATTTTTACGCCCATTTTAGCTAATTTTTCTGTCCAGTCGCCAACAACATCTACATTATAAGGATCGCCATACGGATTTCCAAATCCCATTGAAATATACGTTACAACTTCTTTATTCGATTTGTCTGCTATTTCTAAAATTTCTTGTAATGTTATTAAGCTTTCTGCAATGGTTTTGTGTGTGTTTCGCATTTGAAAATTTTCAGAAATAGAAAACGGAAAACCAAGATATTGTATTGCTTTATGTTTTGATGCGGCTTCTGCTCCTTGCGTATTGGCAATAATAGCTAATAGTTTGCTTTTTGTTTGCGAAAGATCTATCTGAGCTAAAACATCAGCAGTATCTTGCATTTGTGGAATCGCTTTTGGCGAAACAAAACTTCCAAAATCCAGCGTGTCAAATCCAACTCGTAATAAAGATTGAATGTATTGAACCTTTTTTTCGGTGGGAATAAACGTTTTAATGCCTTGCATAGCATCGCGCGGACATTCGATAATTTTTATTGCTTTCATAAGAATGTCAAAGATAAGTAAAACTTTATTCTCTACAAATATGTTTTTATTGCAATCAAGTTAAACGTTAGAAGTGTAAAAAAAATTATTAAAAACGTTTTTTTATTTATACTTTTGCACCACAAATTAAGTAAGAAATTATGGTTAAAGATTTATTTGAAAGAATACAACAAAATAAAGGACCGTTAGGAAAATGGGCTTCACAAGCAGAAGGTTATTTCGTGTTTCCAAAGTTGGAAGGTGAATTGGGTCCAAGAATGCAATTTCAAGGTAAAAATATATTAAACTGGAGTTTGAATGACTATTTAGGGTTAGCCAATCATCCAGAAGTTCGTAAAGCAGATACTGAAGCAGCAGCACAATATGGTGCGGCTTACCCAATGGGAGCTCGTATGATGAGTGGACACACTAAGTATCACGAACAATTAGAACAAGAATTAGCGGCTTTCGTAATGAAAGAATCGGCTTATTTATTGAATTTTGGTTACCAAGGAATTTTATCTACAATTGATGCTTTGGTTACCAGAAATGATGTTATAGTTTATGATGTAGATGCACACGCGTGTATTATTGACGGCGTTCGTTTGCATAGTGGAAAACGCTTTACATATAAGCACAATGACATCGAAAGTATGGAAAAAAACTTACAACGTGCTACAAAATTAGCTACCGAAACGGGTGGTGGTATTTTGTTTATTACGGAAGGTGTTTTTGGAATGCGAGGACAACAAGGTAAGTTAAAAGAAATTGTAGAAATGAAGAAAAAATACAATTTCCGCTTGTTGGTTGATGATGCGCACGGTTTTGGTACACTTGGTAAAACAGGTGCTGGAGCAGGTGAGGAGCAAGGATGTCAAGACGGAATTGATGTGTATTTTTCAACTTTTGCAAAATCAATGGCTAATATTGGTGCTTTCGTAGCAGCTGATAAAGATGTAATTGATTATTTAAAGTATAATTTACGTTCTCAAATGTTTGCTAAAGCATTGCCTATGATTCAAACGATTGGTTCGTTGAAACGTTTAGAATTATTGCGTAATTCATCTGAGATTAAAGATAAATTATGGGTGAATGTTAATGCGTTACAAAACGGATTAAAGGAAAAAGGATTCAATATTGGCGATACTAACACTTGTATTACCCCAGTTTACTTGGAAGGTTCTATTCCGGAAGCTATGATTATGGTTAATGATTTAAGAGAAAACTACGGAATTTTCTTGTCAATAGTAGTGTATCCAGTAATTCCAAAAGGAATGATTTTATTACGAATGATTCCAACCACAACGCATACATTAGAAGATATTGATGAAACGTTAACTGCTTTTGAAGCCATACGTGAGAAATTAGAAAATGGAACGTACAAAAAAATTGCAGAATCAACAATTACAGATAAATAATTTGAACAAATTATAAAAATTAAAAAGCGTTGATTGTTTCAACGCTTTTTTTTATTCATCTTGTTTTTAGTTACTTAAAAGTGTAAAAAAGATGAATTTTTCGTAATGTTGAATAAATATTAATAAAAAATGAATTTTAGGCTCAAATAAAATTGTTTTATCCTTTATGAAATGATATATTTGTCCGTTTTTAAAGAAAATAACTTAAATTAACTATAATGCAGAACAAAGGACTAATTAAATTCTTCGCAATCATATTTACGATTGCTTGTATCTATCAACTTTCTTTTACGTTTGTTGCTAACGGAATTGTAAAAGATGCGAAAGAATTTGCAAAAGGAGATTCTCAAAAAGAATTAAACTACTTAAAAGATCTAAAGAAAAAAGACGTTTTTTTAGGCTTTACTTATGAAGATGTTGAGAAACAACAAATCAACAAAGGATTAGATTTAGAAGGTGGAATTAACGTAACGTTAGAAGTTTCTGTTAAAGACATTTTAAAAACATTATCTAACAATTCTAAAAACCCAACTTTCAACAGAGCTTTAGAAAGAGCTACAAAAGATAGAAAAGGAAATCAAGATTATTTAGATGCCTTTTTTGATGCTTTTGCTGCAGAATCTAACGGAACTATAAAAATGGCTTCAGCTGAAGCATTCTACAATAGAACATTTGAAGAAATTCAGTTAAGTATGACTGATGATCAAGTGAAAGTTATTTTGAAAAAGAAAGTAGCTGAATCTATTGAAAGTGCTTATAAAGTATTAACAAAACGTATCGATAAATTCGGAGTAGCACAACCAAACATTCAAAAAATTGGTGAAACAGGAAGAATTTTAGTAGAATTACCAGGTGCTAAAGATTTAGATAGAGTTGAAAAATTATTATCTCAAACGGCACAATTGGAATTTTGGGAAACCTTAAAACCAGAAGAATTAGGTAATTTCTTTACTGCTGCTAACGATGCTTTAAAAGCAACTGAGAAAAAACCAGCTGCAAAAGTTGCAGTTGTTGATACAACGAAAGCGGTAGATGCAAAATCTAAAGTAAATGAATTATTAGGCGATAAAAAAGATGCCGCTAAAAAAGCAGCTAAAGATTTAGGACCTTTATTTGAAAATGCAATTCCAAGTCCGTCTGGATTAATTGGATATAATGTTAAGGATACAGCTAAAATTAACTCGTATTTAAAAAGAGCAGAAATTAGAGCTTTACTTCCTGCAACGGCTTCAAACGCAAAATTTGCTTGGGGAAAAACAACTTCTAAAGCTGAAGATGTTACAGAATTATACATACTAAAAGGAACTGCAGATGGAGTTGCGCCATTATTAGGTGGTGCCATTACAGATGCAAGTGCTGATTTTGACCAGTTTGGTAAACCAGCAGTAAGTATGCAAATGAATCCAGTTGGATCTAGAAAATGGGAACAATTAACGGGTGACATTGCTAAAAACGGAAATCAAGTTTGTATTGTATTAGATAATGTTGTGTATTCTGCAGCTACTGCGAAAGCAGCAATTTCTGGCGGACAAACACAAATTTCAGGTTCTTTCACATTAGAAGAAACTGCCGATTTAGAAAACGTATTACGTGCAGGTAAATTACCAGCTAAAGCAGATATTGTTCAAAAAGCAGTAGTTGGACCTTCTTTAGGTCAAGAAGCTATTGACAATGGAATTTTATCCTCTATCATTGGTTTATTATTAGTTTCTTTTTGGATGGTTTTCTATTACGGAAGAGCAGGTTGGTATGCTAACGCAGCTTTATTATTAAACTTAGTTTTGTTATTTGGTGCTATGGCTAACTTTGGTTTTGTTTTAACATTACCAGGTATTGCAGGTATCGTTTTAACAATGGGTACTGCGGTAGATGCGAATATTATTATCTACGAGAGAGCAAAAGAAGAATTAAGAGCTGGTTTATCATTAGAAAATGCAGTTACTACTGCTTTCGGATGGAAAGGTGCTATGCGTTCTATAATTGATGCCAACGTGACACATATATTAACAGGTACAATTTTATATATTTTTGGAGAAGGAATGATTAGAGGTTTTGCGATTACTTTATTAATTGGTATTTTAACTTCATTATTTACTTCAATCTTTATTGCACGTTTCTTCATTGATGCGGATATTGCTAAAGGAAGAAGTTTACAATTCTCTACAAACATTACTAAAAATTGGTTTACAGGTTTCAACTTCGATTTCTTAAAAATCAAGAAATTTACATATGCATTCTCGTTAGTGGTTTGTATTGTTAGTTTTGTTTCGTTCTTTACGAATGGTTTTGATCAAGGTATTGACTTTGTAGGAGGAAGAACCTTCCAAGTGCAATTTGACCAAAAAGTGTCTCCAGAAGAAGTTTCAAATGCGCTTTCTACAGCTGCGTTTTTTGACAAAGCGGAAGCGAAAACATTTGGTAACGACAATCAATTGAAAATAACGACAAAATACAAAATCGACAAGCAAGGTGTTGAGGTTGATAAAGAAGTAAATGAGAAATTATATGCAGGATTGAAAAAATTCTATGCTAAAGAGATTTCTTACGATGAGTTTACAAATACACAAGAAGGAAAACAATTTGGTGTATTACAAGCTATGAAAGTTGGACCTTCTATTGCTGACGATATTAAAACAAACGCCTATTGGGCAGTATTAGGAGCGATGTTATTAGTGTGTTTATACTTAGTTATTTCGTTCAGAAAATATCAATATTCATTAGGAGCAATTGCTGCGGTGGCGCATGACGTTATTTTTGTGTTAGGAATTTATTCTTTATTATACAAATACATGCCTTTCCATATGGAAATTGACCAACATTTTATTGCGGCTATTCTAACAGTAATTGGATATTCAATGAATGATACCGTAATTGTATTTGATAGAGTTCGTGAATTCTTAGGTGGAAAATCGCACCATGGTAATTTTAACAAAATTGTAAACGATTCTGTAAACACTACATTATCTCGTACATTAAACACATCTTTAACGATGATTATGGTATTAGCAATTATGTTTGTATTTGGTGGTGATTCAATCCGTGGATTTATCTTTGCGATGTTAATCGGAATTATTGTAGGAACATATTCTTCGTTATTTATTGCGACACCAGTATTAGTGGATACGATGTCAGCATCAGATAAAAAACAAATTGAAGCAGAGCATAACGTATAACGTTGTGTTATAATATAAGTAAAACGTCCCGATGAAAATCGGGACGTTTTTTTTATAAGTTATATGAGGAAATTTAAACGTTGCTGCTTTAAATAATCCACTGCATATCTACCTTCATTAAAAAGTAAATCTAAAATGGATAAATTATTTATGAATCCGTGCTTATTTTCAAAAACTTGAGTATATGGTTCTATTTGAGTGTTGTCCTTTTTTCCATTAACTAAATAACGAAAATCAGTTTTATCTGAAACTTTATGAAAATATTCCGTTGTTTTGTCAAATGGAATGAAAATTCCCAAAGCATCATTTATTCTTTCAAATATTTCAAAGTTTAGATCTAACATAAACTCGTGTTTCTTTTCGAATATGGGTTGTAAATCATCTATGAAATATTCGTAAAAAGGCGAATTCTTATAAGCAGCTTCTAAAGATTTAAAATGGTTTTTTTGCCAATTGTATTGGTTGTCTATTTTGATGTCTTTAAAGTTGTTATTTGCATCGTTATGCTTTACTGATATGTTTAACATTTGAATTCCATTTGGACTATAAATGTACATTCGGTTTCGGTTGGTTTGCTTTTGAAACGTATCTTCTACTTCAAACGTAACCGATTCAGCAGCAATCATAGCAATATAATGACTGATAGATGGGAAGTAAGTAGGGTAAATTAAAATTTCATTGTTCATAATTCTATTTTAATGAAAAAAGAGTTGCAAACTAAATTACAACTCTTAAATTATTTAAAGTAAATCTGTTTCTTTTTTCTTTTTCTTATTTCTATACCAATCCCAAGCAAAATAACCTGCTAAAAGGAATAAGAAGTATTTAAAATACGATTCAGGTTGTCCTTCTCCGCTAACAGTTGTGAAGAAACGCTCGGTTCTAAATTTATTTAGTAAACCTTTTGCATTCCAATCTAAACTCATCCATATAAAAATAGGTTTACCAACAATATGATCTGCAGGCGTGTAGCCGAAATAACGCGCATCTAACGAATTATGTCTGTTGTCTCCCATCATCCAATAATAATCTTGTTTAAAGGTATAGGAAGTAGCTATTTTTCCGTTTATTTTAATTTCATTACCTTTTACTTCTAACGTATTTCCTTCATACTCTGTGATGATTAATTTATACAAGGGTAACGTTTCTTTGTTTAAAGCAACTGTTTTTCCAGCTTGCGGAATATAAATTGGTCCAAAATTATCGCCATTCCAGTTGTTAGTTACTGAAGGATTTCTGTCTTTAAAATCAGGAAATACACCGTCTTCTGCTTCTCTATTAATTCTTCTTTCAATAATTTTAACCCTTGAATCCCTTTTTAATTTTTCATATTTTTCAAAAGTAAGATTTCCATATAAAGAAGAATCTGAAATTTTTAATTCTAATTTTTGAAATAATTCTTGATCAATTTGCTCAGAAATTAAAATGAAAGTTGATTTTGTTCCTTTCTCAATTTCTTTAAAACCAAATCTTTCAATTAACTCCAATCTAAATGCTTCATCATTCCAGATTTCATTTTTTATTTCAAAAATAGGAGAATATTCTGTAATGTCATAAGTACTTTTAATTTCATTTGCAAAATCACCGTTCAATATAATTTTGTAGAAATACTGAGGTTTCGCTCTTTCAGGTAATATTAATTCTTTACCATTTACAAAAACAATTCCGTCTTTTATTTGCAAACTATCGCCGGCAATACCCACACAACGTTTTACATAATTTGTTTTCTTATCGCGAGGTTTGTCAATTCTTTCAGTAGCTGGCAAATACATATTCGATAGTGTATCTCTTGGCCAATTGAAAACAACAATGTCGTTATTTTTAATTTTTTCTAAAGCAGGAAATCTAAAATAAGGTAATTGTGGTTTGCTTAAATACGAAAGTTTTTTTACCATTGGAATAGAGTCGTGTACCATTGGTGCTGCAACTGGAGTCATTGGTGTTCTTGCGCCATAATGAAATTTACTTACGAATAAGAAATCGCCGATTAATAATGATTTTTCTAATGATGAAGAAGGAATTACAAAGGGTTGAATAAAATACGTATGTACGAAAGTCGCTACTATTAATGCAAAAGTAATTGAACCTAAAGTATCTAAAGCTTTTGTTGCGGGTTTGATATTGCGTTCAGCTTCGTATGAAACGTCTTGTGTATAATTTACATAACCAACATACAATCCGAATGTAAGAACACCCAACCACATATCTGCAGTGGATTTTTTACCGAAAGTACGTAAGGTTTCAATCCAAATTACAGGTAAAATTAACAAGTTAATTACAGGTAAAAATAATAAAAGTACCCACCATTTTGGTCGATTTATCATTTGCATTAATACAATTCCGTTATAAACAGGAATGAAGGCTTCCCAAGATTTTCTACCTGCTTTTAGATATAATTTCCAAGTACAAATTGCGTGTATTGTACTAATTATTAATATTGTAATAATCCAAGTTGATATGTCCATAATTTTGTTTTTTTGTAAATCGTAAATCGTAAATCGTAAATTATACTTATATTCCTAAAACGTCTTTCATTGTGAAAACGCCTTTTTTACCTATTAACCATTCTGCAGCTATGACCGAACCTAAAGCAAAGCCTTCTCTACTATGTGCGGTATGCTTTATTTCTATTTGATCCACTTTGCTATCGTAAAAAACAGAATGCGTTCCAGGAATGTTTTCTATTCTTTTTGCGTCAATATAAATTTGATTATACGTTGGGTTTTTTAATGTCCAATTAACATAATCTGTGTTTTCTATAATTCCATTTGCCAAACTTATTGCTGTTCCGCTTGGGGCATCTAATTTTTGTGTGTGATGAATTTCTTCCATTGAGACATTGTAGTCTTTAAGGTTTTTCATCATTTTCGCTAAATAATTATTTAGTTCGAAAAATATATTTACGCCTAAACTAAAGTTCGAAGCATAAATAAAACTTCCGTTTTTTGCTTGACACAATTGCACCATTTCATCATAATTTTCTAACCAACCTGTTGTTCCAGAGATTACAGGAATATTTTGGTTTAAACATTCTGAAATATGGCTAACAGCTGAGGTTGGAACACTAAAATCTATGGCGATATCTGCATTTGTAATACCATCAAAATTATCTGAACTACTTTTTCTTAAAACAATTTTATGACCACGTTCTAAAGCAATTTTTTCAATTACTTTTCCCATTTTACCATAACCTAATAATGCTATTTTCATTTTGATTAGTTGTTGTTTTAAATAAAATGTTACGAAATAAAATGTTAAAATTGATAGGTTAATGTAAAACCTACATTTTGGTTAAATGTATACGGATTGGTGTGTAAATCTGGTTTTAATGATAAATCGTCATTTACGTTAAATTGCAATAAATGAGCGTCTACATTTGCTTCTACAATATTTAGAATGTACAAACCCGCAGTAATAAGTACGGATAAGTCTCTGTTTTTTTGATAGAATTTTTGTCCTCTAATGACGCTTTCAGTACTTAACTTTCCATAAGTAGGATCTGATGTGTCTATTGCGCCGCCATTGGCTAATCGTTTTTTGTATTCGTCACGGTATTGATTGTGTTTTTTATTATTGTCCATAATAAAATACACCCCAGCACCAATAGCACCGTAAACTATAGGAATTTTCCAATATTTTTTATTGTATGCCTGACCTAATCCTGGCAAAATTGCAGAATAAAAAGCTGCTTTTGCTGGCGATAATGGATTGATGTCGGATTTTACGATGTCTTTAGTTTCAATTTTTAATTCTCTCTTTTGAGCCACAGAAAATGTTGTGCCCAAAAACAGTAAAATAAATATGTAAAGAACCCGCTTCACTAATCGTTGATTAATTTCATAATTCGATTAAAATCTTCTTCAGAATGAAAAGGAATAGCTATTTTTCCTTTGCCATTTGCGGCAACACTTATATCTACTTTTGCACCAAAGAAGTTAGCAAAAGTTTTCTTTTGTTCGGTAGCAATTTCAAATGATTTTGTAGTAGCCGTTTTGCTTGATTTAGGTTTTAAACCTTCTTGATATTTTTTTACTAACGCTTCAGTATCTCTAACAGATAAGTTTTGAGTAACAACGGTGTGATAAATATCGCTTTGCGCTTCTTGGTTTTCAATGTTAATTAATGCTCTACCATGTCCCATCGAAATAAATCCGTCTCTCATTCCTGTTTGAATAATCGGATCTAATTTTAGCAAACGTAAATAGTTAGTAATGGTTGAACGTTTTTTTCCTACACGCTCACTCATTTCTTCCTGAGTTAAATTTACTTCTTCAATTAATCTTTGGTACGAAATGGCCACTTCAATTGGGTCCAAATCATGACGTTGAATGTTCTCAACTAAAGCCATAACAAGTGATTCGTTATCATTTGCTAATCTAATGTAAGCAGGAATAGTAGAAAGTCCTAATAATTTTGAAGCACGTAATCTTCGTTCTCCAGAAATTAGTTGGTATTTATTAAATTCTAATTTTCTAACAGTAATAGGTTGAATAACGCCAACTTCTTTAATAGATTTAGCTAATTCTTGAAGTGTGTCTTCATTGAAATTAGTTCTTGGTTGAAACGGATTTATTTCAATAAAATTAATATCAAGTTCGATGATACTTCCTACAACTTTATCTGCATTTTTATCTTCTACAGACTTAATGTCGTTTGAAGGATCGCTTAAAAGTGCTGAAAGTCCTCTTCCTAACACAGGTTTTTTTATTGCTTTTGTCATTAGTTACTACTGTTTTTCTTGATAATTTCTTCTGCTAAATTTAAGTAATTTGCAGCTCCTTTGCTT
>NZ_JBIKJI010000175.1:0-3866 GCF_044361065.1 Flavobacterium sp. | reverse complement strand
CATAAAATATTAATAGATATGGAGTTTACACCTTTTAAATTAAATGCGTTTACCTTTTTTAAATTGCCTTCCGCATTTTGGAGTGGTGTTCGAGTAAAACAAATTACATCCGAAAATTGTAAGGTTTCGGTAAAATATAGTTGGTTCAATCAGAATCCGTTTAAATCTATGTATTTTGCCGTGCAAGCTATGGCTGCCGAATTTACTACTGGTGCTTTAGTAATGTATCATATCAAATCAAGTGGGAAAAATATTTCAATGCTTGTGGCTCAGAATAAAGCTGTTTTCACAAAAAAGGCTACAGGAAAAATCACGTTTGCTTGTAATCAAGGAAAGGAAATTGCCGAATGTATTGAAAATGCAATACGAACAAATGAAGGACAAACGATTTGGTTAACATCAATAGGAATAAATGAAAATGGCGAACAAGTTTCAGAAATGCAATTTCAATGGACTATAAAATCAAGAGTATAATTTTTAGACATTTGTTAATCTTAGTTAATGTTTGATGTAAGCGTATAACTAATTGTAAATTTGTGATAAAATAATATAAATGAACATATTAATAACAGGAGCAACTGGTTTAATAGGGAAAAAAATGGTGTCTTTACTTAAAAAAGACAACCACATTATTCACTATTTATCAACTTCAAAAAGTAAAATAGAACACACGTCAAATTATAAAGGATTTTATTGGAATCCAGGTAAAGGCGAAATTGATCTTGCTGCTTTTGAAGATGTTTCCGTTATTATTCATTTAGCAGGTGCTTCAGTGTCAAAAAAATGGACAACTTCCTACAAAAAAGAAATTATTCAAAGTAGGGTTCAAAGTGCCAATTTACTTTTTAAAACGTTACAATCTCATCCAAATTCGGTAAAACAATTTATTTCAGCATCAGCAATTGGTATTTATCCAAATGACTTAACTGCCATTTATAATGAAGATGATTCGAAAATTGATGATTCTTTTTTAGGCGAAGTGACACAACTTTGGGAAGAAAGCACCAATTTATTTAAATCCTTACCACTTTTGGTAACCACTATCAGAATTGGAGTGGTTTTAGCCAATGAGTCAGGCGCATTAGTTGAAATGACGAAGCCAATAAAATATGGTTTTGGAACTGCTTTGGCATCTGGAAAACAATATGTGTCTTGGATTCATATTGATGATTTAGTGGCTATTTTTAAATATGTTATAGATAACAATTTAGAAGGTATTTACAATGCGGTTTCGCCGTATCCCACTACAAATGAAGAAATAACAAAAGCTATTGCGAAAACCATACATAAACCTTTGTTTTTACCAAATGTACCAAAGTTTATGTTGCGTTTACTTTTAGGAGAAATGCATCAAATTGTAACCAGTAGTCAGCACGTGAGCTCAAGAAAAATATTAGATGCTGGTTTTCAATTTCAATATGCTTCGCTTAGCAAATCGTTGCAAAATCTATTGAAATAGTACTTTAATTTTTTACTTTTTTTAAAATAGTATCCAAATTTATCTTTTTTTGGATATATTATTTGCGCTTTTTTATACTGACAATGTGTCATAAAATAAAGTATGGCAACACTTTTGCATTCTCAATTTGAAAATAAAATATACAATTATGAGTCAAGAAAATACTGAAAACATCGAAAAAGAGATCCTTCAGGATGAAAATGCTATAGAAAATCAAGATGTTCAAGAAAATAATGAACCAGAAGTGTCAGTTGAAGATCAATTGCAAGAACAAAAAGATAAATTCATAAGATTATATGCCGAATTTGAAAATTACAAAAAAAGAACTTCAAAAGAACGTATAGACTTATTTAAAACGGCTGGACAAGAAATTTTACAATCGATGTTACCTGTTTTAGATGATTTCGATAGAGCTTGGGCTCAGGTTTCTCAATCCGATGATGAAGCTTTAGTAAAAGGTGTAGAATTAATTCACGAAAAATTAAAATCAACATTAGTTTCAAAAGGTTTAGAAGTAGTTGAAATTAAAGCTGGTGATGCATTTGATGCAGATTTTGCAGAAGCCATTACTCAAATTCCAGCTCCAACCCCTAAATTAAAAGGAAAAATTGTTGACGTAATCGAAAAAGGGTACAAATTGGGTGATAAAATTATCCGTTTTCCAAAAGTAATTTTAGGTAACTAATATTTCTATAATCATTCTTTTTGAATGTATTAATAAAATAAAATGAAAAAAGATTTTTACGAAGTTTTAGGGATTAGCAAAAATGCTTCACCTGAAGAAATAAAAAAAGCATACCGAAAAAAAGCGATTCAATATCATCCAGATAAAAACCCTGGAGATACTGCTGCAGAAGAAAATTTTAAAACTTGTGCCGAAGCATACGAAGTGTTAAGTGACGCAAACAAAAAAGCCAAGTACGACCAATATGGGCATCAAGCCTTTGATGGAAATGGTGGCTTTGGTGGCGGACACGGCGGTATGAATATGGATGACATCTTTAGTCAATTTGGAGATATTTTTGGTGGCGGTTTTGGCGGTTTTGGCGGCGGTGGCGGCGGCGGTCAACGTAGAATGAAAGGAAGTAATTTACGTATTAAAGTCAAATTGACTTTGGAAGAAATTGCCAATGGTGTTGAGAAAAAAGTAAAAGTAAAAAGAAAAGTTCAAGCTGCTGGTGTAACTTACAGAACGTGTTCTACTTGTAACGGACAAGGTCAAGTGATGCGAGTTACAAATACAATTTTAGGTCGTATGCAAACTGCTGCAACGTGTCCTAATTGTGGTGGAGCGGGACAAATGATAGATAGTAAACCTGCCAATGCAGATAGTCAAGGTTTTATTACTGACGATGATACGGTTTCAATTAAAATTCCTGCAGGTGTTGTTGATGGTATGCAATTAAAAGTTGCTGGTAAAGGAAATGATGCACCTGGTAGAAATAGTGTTCCTGGAGATTTAATCGTTGCTATTGAAGAAATTGAGCACGAATTTTTAAAACGTGAAGGCGAAAATTTACATTACGATTTGTATATTAGTTTTCCAGAAGCGGCTTTAGGAATTTCAAAAGAAATTGAAACAGTTTCAGGAAAAGTTCGTATTAAGCTAGAAGAAGGCATTCAATCAGGTAAAATTCTTCGTTTGAAAGGAAAAGGAATTCCAAGTTTAAATAGTTACGGAAATGGCGATTTGCTTGTTCACGTAAATGTGTGGACACCAAAAACACTAAACAAAGAACAAAAACAATTTTTTGAAAGTATGATTTCGGATGAAAATTTTGTTCCTAAACCTGAAAAATCAGATAAATCGTTTTTTGAAAAAGTAAAAGATATGTTTTCGTAATTGAAAATACAATAAATTCCATAAATCTCAATCAATTCAGATTGGGATTTTTTTTGTCCTAAATTTTAAAGTATATTATTTATGAAAAAAAGCAAATTATTTTTTAAAAAGATGTAACAAAATCCCTATATTACACACTAATTCAGAAAAGAAATACGGCAAATGAATACTATTTTAGAAGTTAAAAACGTAGTGAAACAATATGGCGATTATACCGCTTTAAATTCCGTTTCGTTAAGTGTTCCTGAAGGAAGCATATATGGTTTATTAGGTCCAAATGGCGCTGGAAAAACCTCGTTAATTCGTATCATTAATCAAATTACTTTGCCAGATGCTGGTGAAATAATTTTAAATGGCGAAAAACTAAATCCGAATCACATTTCAATGATTGGTTATATGCCAGAAGAACGTGGTTTGTACAAATCTATGAAAGTAGGTGAGCAATGTTTGTATTTGGCTCAACTAAAAGGTATGAGCAAACAAGAAGCCAAAAAACAATTAAAATATTGGTTCGAAAAGTTTGAAATAGAAACGTGGTGGGATAAAAAGCTTCAAGAACTTTCT
>NZ_JBIKJI010000174.1:0-3867 GCF_044361065.1 Flavobacterium sp. | reverse complement strand
TATCTTACAAATTGCCCATTAGTTGTTGTAACAGAACCTCCTTGTGCGCTTATCATTTGGTGATGAAGCTGTTGCGCAACAACATCTTTACTTATAAAAAATAAAAATATAATAAAGAAAATTCGCATTGTTTTGCAGTTTAAATAAAATTAACTGCAAATATAAAAAGTATTCTTTAATAAATTAACAAATAAAAGCTGTTTTTATGTAGAATTTGTTCTACAGGAATGTTTAACGATTTGAAATACAACATATTAAAAAATAAACAAAAAAAAGTGAGCCCAATGGACTCACTTGTATTTAACAAATATGGTATTTGTTTTATCGCTGATATCTGTAAGTAAATCGTACTTTATTTCCAACAGGATTTCCGTTAGCATCGTATTGATATGCCTCGAAAACATAGTCAATTGAATTTGCAGGAGGATTAGGGATTATTGTAAAAATTTTATACTGTTCAATATCTCCAATAATTCCATTCGCTGGCACACTAATAACTGGTTCATTGCTAACAGGATAAGAAGAGCCCATAATAGGTGCTGTATAACATTGCGCTCCAATACATAAATTTAAACCACTTGTGTCTGAAACACCACTATATGTGATAAACTTTGTTTTTACCTTTATTGATGTAGCAGACGTATTTTTAAAATAAAATTTTAACTCATTAGCGGAAGAATTAAAATTTAACACATCACCATCTTTAATTTCAGCACCAGTAGTTTTATGAAAAACTTTAAGTGCAGTATTTGCAACTGGTTCTGGAGTTGGTGTTTGCTCATCGTCTTTACTACAACTAATAGCTGTAATAACAGCGAATAAAAGGATTACAATTTTTTTCATGGTTTTTTATCTAATTATTCAATTATTATTTTTTTGGTTTGTTCTCCTAATTCGTTACTTAATTTTAATAAGTAAAGTCCTTTTTGAAGTTGGGTTAAATTTAAAGTTGTTTGGTTGTTAATGTTTAACATTCTAAAAACTTCTTTACCGGTAACATCAATTGCAACCACATCTGTAGGCAATTGCGTATTGATTGTAAAAATACCATTAGAAGGATTTGGATATACTGAAATTTCATTTGTATTAAAGTCTTCTACACCCAGAATATTAGCTACTTGGAATGCTTTAGTTTCTGAAGATCCAAAAGCACCACCCTCAATACCTGGAATTAAAACATTACCTGCAAATACTTGATAGGAACCCGAACCATAGGCGCCAAACATACCATCTCCATAGGAATCATTGATAACAAATTTGTAACAATCAAATGGTAAAGTTAAGTTAATATCGGGTTGTGGATATTCTCCAGAAGCACTAGCATTTGTATAAGCTGGACTGATTGCGACTGGTGTATTATTTGAATTTAATAATCGCCACGACGTTTCAAGACCATATCGATCAAGTGTGATTTTAATAGTAATATTTGTTTGAAAAGTAACAGCTGCTTTTTCAAAAGTAGTAGATCCTGTGTTGTCAGATACATTTGCGTCTGCAGGAACTGATACATTAAATGTATTACTATTTAATAAATTATACGTAATTGCTGGTAAAGTAACCGTCGCTTTTGCAAATGAAGCCAAATTACCTGTCCAGTTATACACTTGTGGCGTGCCACCATTTACATTATATGAAATAGGCAAAGATGTTAATGCATTTTGACCGTAATTTTGTATAACAATTTTTGGCGAAATAGATGTTGCACATTGAGTATCAATATTTTCTACTTCTTTAACTTTAACATCGTTTGCAGGCAACCCTGTATAAGTAGGAATTGCGCCGTTACCAGATATAATATTTTGTTGCCCTTCTGCCATAAAGGCAACTACTTCAAATTCGCCCATTTCAGCGATGATATTATTGTATGCAGCTGGAATGGTGTAGTTGTAAGTTCTGGTTACAAAAGTACCTAATGCTGTAGTATTTATAGTTTCACCCCATTGACCAGTCAACATATGAATTAGCCTGTGTTGATGATTGTAATTATCACCTTGATTTCCACCAACTTGAGCGCCTGTTGTGTTATTTTGTAAAAATGCTACATTTAATCTATTGGAAGATACCGGACTAGAAGCTGTATAATAGGCCTCCACCAAAACTGTTAATACTCTAGTACTTACATTAATACTTGCGGTAGTAGCTACATTTACATATGAAGGCTCTGCTAGAACTAAACTTGAAGCTGAATCCCAATTTCCCCTACCCATAGCGGTTGTAGAACCAATACTTGGAAAAACAGTACGATTTACAGTGCCAGAAGGATAACCTGTTAAGCCACTTTGACTCGCTATAGCTGTTCCAAAAGGAGTTCTAAAATCTGGTTGGCCAGCACTTGGTGTAGCAAAATTTCCAACGTGAATGTTGATTAAAAAAACATTGTTTGGATTTGCCGCTTTTATGTTGTTTGCAATGGTATGTCCGTCGGGACAATAAACACAATTTACTCCCGTAAATTCTTCAAGAATTACCTTTTTATTCTGAGGTGTTGTTTGAACTATAGTTTGCGCATTCATCTGAAATATAGCAAACAATAATACAATTAAAGTAATTTTTTTCATATTTGTAGTTTTAGTAATTTAATTACAATACTAATAAAAATATTTTGAAAATCAATGAAATATGTCAAAATAATTCTACAAATAGTAAAAAATTAATTATTTATGTCTAAAAAAAATTACAAAAAAGGTAGAATTTCATTTTTTAATCTGTCGTATTCTCCTTGAAGAATTAAACCGTTGTCTAACAGTTTTTTATAATTATTAAGCTTGTCAAATAATTCCTCTTTTGATAACTCCGAAAGCTTTTTTTCGTGCGACGGAATAGGTTCTTCTAATTCTGTATCTTGAACTGCAGGCATAATCTCTGCAAAATGCGTTACTTCTTCTGTTTGAACCTCTTCTATTTCAACGGATGCATTTGCAACTGAATTTGAATTTGTCGTAACCCCATTTTTCAAAATATCCAATTGTTCTTTAGCATACGTATATAATTTACGTGCTTGATTTTTTGGTAAATATTCTACCGTATGTGTTAAATCGGTTTTCGTTGAAAAAGAAAAATCGGCACCTAAAAAACCTTCTTTTACAAATGTTCCGGCAATATCATCCCAATCGTAATCCATAAATTCCATAGATAACCCTAAATTTTTGGGTTTGCATAAAATAATACGTTTATTGGTTACCAAAATACTATCAGGGAAAACGGTAATTGCAGGTTTTTTCTGAACCGCTATGTATCCTACTTCTTCATTAGACATTAATAAATTTTCCAATTTAGAGGTGATTTTTTCAATCGCTTTTGGGTCTTGGTCTTCGTTTAATATTTTTTTTAAATTGTCAATCATTTTCTGTTTAGTTTTTAGTTGATGGATTGTTGATATCAAAAGTAATGCCTAATTTTCAGATTCTTGAATTTCAGATTGAATTTTTTTAGTTAAGCTATAAAAAACTAAATCGTATGAATCATTTATTAACTGACACATCATTTTATCGTTTACATCAGAATGAAATTCAATCGTATTCCAATGTTTTTTACTCATATGATAACCCGGTTGAATGGCTTCATATTCCGCTCGAAGTACTTCTGCTTTATCTGGATCGCATTTTAAATTTAAACTTGGTTCGTTACTTTCCCATTGTTTTAAGGAAGTTAAACAAAACATTTTTCCGCCTACCTTAAACACCAAAGTATCTTCATCGAACGGAAAATGTTCGGTTACTCCTTTTTTAAAAAGACAAAATTCATATAGTTGTTGGATGTTCATGTTTTCAAAAATAAATAAAATTTATGAATTGTTGAACCTTTATTAATTTTAAAAAGGTTAATTTTAATTCTTATTCACTTTTTTTCACAAAAAAAATGCAAAAC
>NZ_JBIKJI010000038.1:0-14754 GCF_044361065.1 Flavobacterium sp. | reverse complement strand
TTATCTAATTTCACAAATTCTACAAATCTGTTTCTAATTTTTCTTGCAAAATACCAACATGTCATTACTGCAAATAATACAAAAGCAATAATTAAAGTTATGTATCCACCTTCTCCAAATTTATGCATACAAGCATATAAGAAGGCCAATTCTATAATCAAATAAGTAATTACAATTACCCAAATAAAGGTTCTGTTATATCTTTTTATTATCATATAAAAATTCAGCAATGTAGTTGTCATTAACATCGTTAATACAATTGCTAAACCATACGCAGCTTCCATTGCAGCTGCTTTTTCAAAGTAAAGCACAATAAATATACAACCTGCCCATAGTAACCAATTTAAAGACGGAATATATAATTGTCCTCGTAATTCTGTTGGATATTTAATTTTAACTTTTGGCCAAAAATTCAAACGAATGGCTTCATTTATTAAAGTAAATGAACCACTAATCAATGCTTGTGATGCTACAATTGCTGCTAAAGTAGCTATGGCAATTCCGAAAGGTAAAAACCACTGCGGCATCACTCCGTAAAAAGGGTTTGTAATTCCAGCTTGTGCTAAAGTTTGACCGTCATGCTGAATTAACCAAGCACCTTGACCTAAATAATTTAAAATTAAAGTTGCTTTTACAAAAATCCAACTAATTCTAATATTTTCTTTTCCACAATGTCCCAAATCTGAATACAAGGCCTCTGCTCCTGTTGTACATAAAAATACAGCGCCTAAATATAAATAACCACCATGAACAGAAAGAAGTTTATAAGCATAATAAGGGTTTAAAGCAGAAAGAATATCAACATTATTAATCGTTTGTATTAATCCTAATCCACCAAGCATAGCAAACCAAACAAACATTACAGGGCCAAAAAACTTCCCGATAAATTTAGTCCCAAATTGTTGAATAGCAAATAATAACGTTAGAATTATAATTACAATGTACATTATATATTTTTCCTCAAAACTTGGATACATTGTTTTTACACCTTCAATAGCTGATGAAACAGAAATGGGCGGTGTAATTATACCATCCGCTAATAATGTACAACCTCCAATTATGGCAGGAAACAACAACCATTTAATTTTAGCTTTTCTAATTAAAGCATATAACGAAAAAATACCACCTTCTCCATTATTATCCGCTCGAAGCGTAAGAATTACATATTTTATTGTGGTCTGAAGTGTTAATGTCCAAAAAATACATGAAATAGCTCCTTTTATGATATCTGAATCTATAGGATTTTTTCCAATAATTGCATTAAGAACATACAAAGGAGAAGTTCCAATATCTCCATAAATAATACCTAGCGTAACTAGTAAACCGGCTGCAGAAAGTTTGTGCAAGCCATGATGACCTTTTTCCATTTTGATTTTTATAAAACGAAATACAAAATTACAAAAACAATATGTTTCAAAATCGATTTTATGGAAAAATATTTATGAATTAATTCTACAGGAAGTATAAAAATTGCTTTTAAATTCTAATCAAATACTTATCTTTGTGGTCTTATTTAAATTTCGAAAAATGCGTATTTCTTATAATTGGCTAAAACAATTTATTAAAATAGACTGGAAATCAGATGAAACAGCCGCTTTACTTACCGATTTAGGTTTAGAAGTTGAAGTTGTTGAAGCATTTGAAAGTGTTACCGGCGGACTGAAAGGTATTGTAGTTGGGCATGTTTTAACTTGTGAAAAACATCCTGATGCAGATAAGTTAAAAATTACAACCGTAGATTTAGGTGACGGAAATCCACCAGTACAAATAGTTTGTGGAGCCAGTAATGTTGCTGCTGGACAAAAAGTCCCTGTAGCTACTATTGGAACAAAATTATATGATAGAGAAGGAAACGCTTTTGAAATTAAAAAAGGTAAAATTAGAGGGCAAGAAAGCCACGGAATGATTTGTGCCGAAGACGAAATTGGTTTAGGTACTAGTCATGACGGAATTATGGTTTTAGCTGATGATTTAATACCAGGAACTCCAGCAAGTAAAGTTTTTAATATAGAAGTAGATGAAGTTTTTGAAATTGGTTTAACTCCAAATCGTGCAGATGCTATGAGCCATATGGGAGTTGCTCGTGATTTAAAAGCAGGTTTATTACAATCAAATGTAACTACTGAATTCATTACACCTTCTGTAAGTAAATTTAAAGTTGATAAAAGAACCTTAAAAATAGATGTAAAAGTTGAAGATGCTAAATTAGCGCCTCGATATGCTGGTGTAACTATTTCTGGAATTACCGTAAAACCTTCACCAAGTTGGTTACAAAACCGATTAAAAGCTATTGGACTAACTCCAAAAAATAATATTGTTGACGTTACAAATTACGTATTACACGAATTAGGACAACCTTTACACGCTTTTGATGCCAATAAAATTAGTGGTAATAAAATTATTGTAAAAACGGTTGCAGCCGGAACAAAATTTACAACTTTAGATGGTATAGAACGTGCTTTACACGAGGAAGATTTAATGATTTGCGATGAATCTGGACCTATTTGTATGGCAGGTGTTTTTGGTGGTGCCAATTCTGGAGTAACGGAAAATACTACTAATATTTTCTTAGAAAGTGCTTATTTTAATCCCGTTTCTATTAGAAAAACGGCAAAACGTCATACTTTATCAACAGATGCATCATTCCGATTTGAAAGAGGAATTGATCCACAAATAATAGACTATTCGTTAAAACGTGCTGCTTTGTTAATCCAAGAAGTTGCAGGTGGAGAAATCACTTCAGATTTAATTGACATTTATCCAAAAAAGATAGAAGATTTTAATGTTTTTCTATCTTTTGAAAAAGTAAATAAATTAATTGGAGAAGAACTTAAAAAAGAAACGATTAAAAATATTTTAGCTTCATTAGATATTAAAATAAATAGTATTTCAGATGCTGGTTTAGGTTTAAATATTCCTCCGTACAGAGTAGATGTGCAAAGAGAAGTGGATGTTATTGAAGAAATTTTAAGAGTTTACGGTTATAACAACATTAAAATTCCTAATAAAATTAACGCATCGGTTTCAAATTCTTCAAGAACAGAAGAATTTAAAGTGCAAAACATTATTGCCAACCAATTATGTGCATTAGGATTTAATGAAATGATGGCCAATTCATTAACAACTTCGAGTTATATCTCCTATTCTGAACAAGTACTTTCAGAGGAAACGGTTACTATGTTAAATCCATTAAGTAATGATTTATCTGTAATGCGTCAATCGTTGTTGTTTTCAGCTTTAGAAGCGGTTTCTTATAATATTAATAGAAGAAATTCAGATTTAAAATTATTTGAATTCGGAAAAACATATCATAGTATAGATGGAAAATATTCAGAAAAAAAGCATCTAACAATAACTATGTCAGGTAACGCTTCATCTGAAAGTTGGAATTTAGCTCAAAAACCTACAGATTTCTTTTTATTCAAAGGGTATATTACAGCTGTTTTATCTAAATTAAACATCGATACGAAAGTAAAAACAGTTCCAGTATCACAAGATGTTTTTGCTGAAGGAATGGGATTTGCTATTGGAAATGAAGTGATTGTCGAATTCGGAACCATAAAAAAATCGGTTTTAAAACAATTCGACATCAAACAAGATGTGTTTTTTGGAGATGTAAATTGGGATGCCATTCAAAAATATGTTTCAAATAAAATAAAATTAGTTGATATTCCAAAATTCCCAGAAGTAAGAAGAGATTTAGCGCTATTAGTAAATCAATCTGTAACTTTTGAAGAGTTATATGTAGTGGCAAAACAAACGGAAAAATCGTTATTAAAAAATATCAACTTATTTGATGTTTACGAAGGGAAAAACCTACCAGAAGGAAAAAAATCGTATGCCTTAAGTTTTGTTTTACAAGACACTTCAAACACACTAACAGATGTTCAGATTGATAAAATTATGAATAAACTACAAAGCAATTTCGAAACAAAATTTGAAGCGGTTTTAAGATAAAATAATTATAATTGAATATGTAAATCCTTTTAATTTAAAAACTTAAAAGGATTTTTTTTGTGAATCTCTATTCTTTCTTTGCGAATCTTTGCGTAATTATTTACTTTAAAAAACCTGCCGCTTTAATTTCTTTATGAATTTGAAGAATATTTTCTGGTATTTCTGCCTCTAAAATCCAGTTGATATCTAAACTGTTATAGTTTGCCGTTTTTAAAAGCATCTTGTTCTTAGAAATATTGACTCCTAACCTATTCAAATCTTCTTTAAAATCCAAAAGAAAATCTTCGTGAAGTGCCTGAATTAAAAGTAAAATTTTAAAAGCTCGAACAATTACATAATTATAAAACTTAGTTGACTTTTGTGGTTTAGAATGTGTTAATGAGAAGGTATTTTGCTCTATAACTTCATTTAGCATTTGTAAATTCAAACTAATTTCTCCAAACTTATCTTTTGTAATTTTCACGTGATGCGAAATTTTTCCACTAATGTTACGCATTTCAATTGCGATATAATCTAATGAATGAAAATTTTCAGAAAAACGATGAATTTGTTTAGAAATATTTATTTCCATTATCCTACGTTTGTCTTCGATAGAATCGGTGTCCACTAATTCAAAATATAATTTTTCTGCCAAATCCATATCGCGTCGTAACAATCTTAAAATAAGTTTGTCTTTCTCCTTTTCTGGTAATTCTTGCAGCGCTCTTTTGAAGTCGATATCTTTAAACATAACGTTTGATTGTATTAATAAAAAAATCCCAACCGTTTCTGATTGGGATTGTTTTTGTATAAAATTAGAAAATTATTTTTTTTCTGATTTTTCCATTTTTGCTTTTAATTCCATTAATGCATCGATATCTCCTAAAGTAGATTTTTCAGCATTGTTTGAAGATGAAGCTACATTATTATTGCTTGATTCGTTTGAAGCAGATTTGAAGTTTTTCTCTTCTTCTTCTCTGAAAGTAGCAGTATGTGAAGCAACAATTCTTTTGAATTCTTTGTTAAATTCGATAACTTTAAATTCAATTGAATCACCTTTTTTCAATTTTTTACCATCTTCTTTTTCTAAATGACGTGTTGGAACAAATCCTTGAACGTCTTCAGAAAATTCTACAGTAGCACCTTTATCAACAATTTCAGAAACAGTACCAGTGTGAACTGTACCTACTGCATAAGCAGCTTCGTGTTTGTCCCAAGGATTATCTAAAGTTTGTTTGTGACCTAAAGATAATTTACGAGCTTCAACATCTAATTCTAAAACTACAACATCTAATTTGTCACCAACGTTAACAAATTCTGATGGATGTTTGATTTTTTTAGTCCAAGATAAATCAGAAATATAAACTAAACCATCAATTCCTTCTTCTAATTCTACGAAAATTCCGAAGTTAGTAAAGTTTCTTACAATTCCTGTATGTTTAGAACCTACTGGATATTTTTCAGTAATTCCTGTCCATGGATCTTGTGTCATTTGTTTAATACCTAATGACATTTTTCTATCATCTCTATCTAAAGTTAAGATAACTGCATCTACAGTATCACCAACTTTAACGAAATCTTGAGCAGAACGTAAATGTGTAGACCAAGACATTTCAGAAACGTGAATTAATCCTTCAACTCCTTCAGCAACTTCAATGAAAGCACCGTAATCAGCTAAAACAACTACTTTACCTTTTACTTTATCACCAACATTTAATTCAGCTGATAAAGCATCCCATGGATGAGCGTTTAATTGTTTTAAACCTAATTGAATTCTTGTTTTCTCGTCATCGAAATCTAAAATTACAACATTTAATTTTTGATCTAATTCTAATACTTCACTTGGATGATTGATACGAGACCAAGATAAGTCTGTAATATGGATTAATCCATCTACACCACCTAAGTCAATGAACACACCATAAGAAGTAATGTTTTTAACCACACCTTCTAATACTTGTCCTTTTTCTAATTGACCGATGATTTCTTTTTTCTGAACTTCGATATCTGCTTCGATAAGCGCTTTATGAGAAACTACTACGTTTTTAAATTCGTGATTAATTTTCACAACTTTAAATTCCATAGTTTTGTTTACGTATTGATCGTAATCACGGATTGGTTTCACATCAATTTGAGAACCTGGTAAGAAAGCTTCAATACCAAATACATCAACAATCATTCCACCTTTAGTTCTACATTTAACAAAACCGTTAACAATTTCTCCAGTTTCGTTAGCAGAAATAACTCTATCCCATGCTTTGATTGTTCTTGCTTTTTTGTGAGACAATACTAATTGACCTGTTTTATCCTCACGGATATCAATTAACACTTCTACTTTGTCACCTACTTTTAATGATGGATTGTAACGGAATTCGTTTAAAGAGATAACTCCTTCAGATTTAGCGTTGATATCAACAATAACATCTCTGTCAGTGATTCTTACAACTACTCCTTCTACTACTTCTTCATCAGAAGTTGAGATGAATGTTTTTGATACTAAATCTTCAAATTCTTGAAGGTTACTTGCGTCGATAGGGTCAATTCCTTCAGCATAATTATGCCAGTTGAAATCTGCTAAAAACGACTCTTGGTCTTTGTTTAATTCAGACATGCGTGTTTAATTTGTATGTTGTGTTTGTTTTGAGTTTTATTGTGCAGGTTAAAACAACAACAGTGATTTACATAAATATTTGATTACCAATTGAAAACTCTACTCCGCCAAAAGGTGTGCAAAGATACTATTTTTTTGATAATTACAAATAATTTGCAGGAAAAAGTGACAATAATTAAAACAATATTCCTAAAGAAAGTTGCACAACTTTATTTTTAATCTCTGAATTGGGTTGTAATTTTGTTAAGCCTACACAATATCTAGCTTGAGCAAAAATAGAATTCGTAATTTTCAATCCTAAACCTGCATTTGCTGAAGCATCAAATGTGTTGGATTTTTGAACATCAAAATTATTTTTTTCATTTAATAAGAAACCCACTTGTGGACCCATATCTAGTGTTATGCTTTTAGAAAGATGAATTTGTAGCATGGCAGGTACAACTATATATCCCAACTCATTTTTATAATCAGCAAGAGCTGTCTCGTACGAAGCTCCTTGAGTGGTATAAAGTAATTCCGGTTGAAATGATAAACCTTTTATTAGCCCTATTTTCGCTACAATGCCCGCATGATAATTTATAATAGCATTTGTATTTATTTTTGAACCCGTAACATTTGCATAATTCGCACCAGCTTTTATACCAAATTGAACACTTTGAGCGTAACTCATTTGGATAAAAAACAAAACAACGAGACATCTTTGAACGATTTTTTTCATGATTCCTTAATTTTAAAATTTAGTTACAAAAATTATTTTAATTGCTTGACTCTTCTAACTTCTCATTCACCAATTCCATAACCAATTCAAATTGCTCTTTTTTAGTCAAGTCTGAATTGTCTATTTCAATGGCATCTTCAGCTTTTACTAATGGTGAATCTTCTCTGTGCGTATCAATATAATCACGTTCTTGTACGTTTTGAAGCACTTCTTCAAAAGTAACCTGTTGTCCTTTTTCAAGTAATTCATCGAAACGACGTTGGGCTTTGGTTTGTGAACTTGCAGTCATAAATAATTTCAAATCGGCATTAGGAAAAACAACGGTTCCTATATCACGACCGTCCATAACGATACCTTTATTTTGTCCCATTTGTTGTTGCTGTTCCACTAATTTAGCTCGAACTTCAGATATTTCAGCAATTTTACTTACTAAACGTGAGACTTCAATAGTACGAATGGCTTGTTCAATGTTTTCATTATTTAAAAACATTTCAGCAAATCCTAATGTTTCATTAAAATGAAATTGTAATGAAACATTGGATAAATTTTTGATTAATCCTTCAGCATCTAAATGCGTTTCATTAACAAAATTATGCTGCATAGCAAAATACGTTACCGCACGATACATTGCACCAGTATCTACATAAATATAGCCAAGTTCTTTAGCAATTTGTTTGGCTAATGTACTTTTTCCTGTCGACGAAAATCCGTCTATTGCTATGGTAATTTTTTTCATATTTTATATTTTTTTGTCACAATGACAAAATCATCTAAATTAATTTCTAATCTCTATTCCTTCTGGTGACTGAGGTTCTCGAAGTCAACTTTTGCTGTGAGGTTCTCGAAGTTACCAGTTTAAATTAAACTTTAGAAGTCACCTGTTATATTTAAACTTTCAAACTCATCTAATACGATTTCAATGGTGACTTCGAGAGCCTCAGTCACCATTAACAAAAAACCCATTACTAATTAATCTAAATTAATCATCAAACCAAAGATACTCGAATTTGCCGCAACTGTATAACGTGAATGTGAAAAATCAAATCGCACTTTATTAAATCGCAAACTAAAACCTGCTGAAATTCCAGAAAAATTTCTTTGATCTATAATATTCAATTCTTGTCCTCTTCTAAAATTATATCCTAAACGAATATTAAACGCTTTTTCTGGAAACAACTCCGCTCCTAGTATTACGTGTCGAAGCGCATTATTGAAAAACGAGACTTTTTCGCCTTCGGAAGAACCATCTAAACTACTTTTTGCTCTATTCGGATTTGCAAAAGCAATATTCCATTGTTGCAAATTTTCAAAAGTTAGGTGCCATCTAATAGGTACATTTTCAACTAACTGTGAAATTCCTGCTGTAATTTCAAAAGGCAGTTTTTCTCTCGTAGTTTCATATGGCGTAATTTGATAACCAATATTTCTGAATGATAATCCGTAATTGATGTCATTTTGATCATCAATATATAAAAATCCAATATCTGTCGCTACACCAAATGAATTATAAGATTCTAATGCTGATGTAATTAATTTAACATTAGTTCCTGCGTAAAAATTCGTCCATGGTAGATTATAAGAATATCCAAAAGATAAAGCGCCTTCTGATCCTGTAAAACTGTTTGTAGTATTTCCTACTTCGTCATACCCATCAAAATTTCCGTAGTTTACATAATTTGCACCAATATGAAAAGTTTGAACGTGTCTGTCCCATGTAAAAGCATAGTTTGCTGTACCATAGGTAACTTCACCAAAATAATTACTATAACTGGTAGCCAATTGATTGTGCATTTTTGGATTTATAGTTGCAGGATTAAAAATGGCTTGGTTTACATCATAATCAACAATTGTTACGGTTTTCCCACCTAATGCAGCTTGTCTTGGAGATTGAACTAAATTTAAAAACTGATATACCGACTGTCCTCCTACTTGTGCATAAATAGGCGAAACAAAGACAATAAATATTGGCAAAAGTTTTCTTAGCATGTTTCTGTTATTCTATAATAACGCAGATGCGAAGATAAAATTATATATTAGAAAGAGAAAATTTAGTTTTATTTGTTTTTAAATTGCTATGGAAAGAACTATTTAGCGGGTAAAAACTTTATTGAAACCGAATTAGTACAATAACGCTGACCAGTTGTTTCTTGAGGTCCGTCATCAAAAACATGACCTAAATGGCCTCCACATTTTGCACACATTACTTCCGTACGAATCATACCATACGAGGTATCTTTATGATATATGGTTGCACCTTTAATTGCTTCATCAAAAGAAGGCCATCCACAATGTGAATCGAATTTAGTATCTGATGTAAATAACGGATTTTCACAAGCAGCACACACATACATCCCTTTTTCAAAATGTTTGTCGTATTCACCGGTGTAAGGACGTTCGGTTCCTTTTTCTCTTAAAACAGCATAGGCTTCTGGGGAAAGTTGAGCTTTCCATTCTGCATCTGTTTTTACAATTTTAAAATCCATAGTATCTTTTTTTGAAGTCGACTTTACTTGTTCTGCATTTTTATTTTGACTGTTACACGAAACAAAACTAAATGCCAATAAAATAATAAATATATTTTTCATAATTTTTTTATTTCTATAAAATTACAAAAAAGTTACACTCGTGAATTAAAAAAATTAAATTTTAAGGAATTTATAACTTTTGTCAATCGGAATAAAAATAAAAAAACCAGAATTCATTTCTGGTTTTATATTTTGATTTGTATTTACTTTATATATAATGTTTTTATTCTTGCTATAGGTCCGCCACATTTCACTTCGTGGCAACTGATACAAGCATCTAACATTGTATTAAAACTTTCCTTAGTATTTTTAGAATCGTAAATTTCAGATTGTGTTTTTAAGAAAAATCCAGATTTAGTATTAAAAAAATCGTCTCTATCTTTTCCTTTAGTCATTGTAGCTTCAGAAATATTCAAGAAATATTTAGGCATTTCTCCTAATGAATCTTTTTTTATTATTTTTTCACGTAGTTGTTTGTTATGCACATACATTTGCTCCATTAAAGTCGCCATTTCAGATGCTTCATACATTTCAAAATCGGCTTTTGGTTTTTCACAAGTTGAATTTTCTACTTCCGTTTTATTCTGATTACAACTTATAAATAAAACAGATAAAATTAGTACGAAATATTTCATTACTTAGATATTAAAACGCCGTGAGCTAAAAATTTGTATTCCGTTTTTGGTGCTATAATTTTTGCGATTTCTTCTGGAGTTTTTCCTTCGTCTTCTGCATAATGCTTTAATTCTGCAACAGAAGTTTCTTCAACAAACGCTTTACCTTCAATAATAGTTTCTCTTTTTTGAGCATTCATAGGTACAAAAAAACCATAATCTTTAAACTTAACAAATGCTGTTTCTTCATTTCCTAAATCTAAAGTCATCCAACACCCTTTGTTTTGACAAATTTCATTAATTTTTGAAGCTACTTTTACTTCAATAGTATCACCTGGCTTTAAGGTTTTGTATTTTTCTAATACTACTTCTTTAGTAAGGGCACTTTCTTCTGTAATTTTAGCTCCAAAAGATGCAAATACAGGTTTAGCTGCTATTTTAGTTTCCTTTTTATTGCAGGAAATAGCTATTATAAATACAGATAATAGAATAAGTAATTTCTTCATAATTTATGAATTGTTTAGTGAAATAAAAAAACAAAATTAATCATTAATACGAAACTTTGTTAATAATTATTCAAAAAATGAATCTTCAACAATATTTAATTTAATAAATTTGTAAAAAATTTGGGGAACTTACACATAAGACATATAATGAGTAGCATTACAAACGAGATTAAAATCATAAAAAACACTACTTCAAAAATTAATGAAGTAGATTTTGAAAACCTAACCTTTGGAAATACGTTTACAGATCATATGTTAATTTGTGATTTTAAAAATGGAGCTTGGGAACAACCAATAATTAAAGCATACGAACCATTTACAATTGACCCTTCTGCCAAAGTGTTTCATTACGGACAAGCTATTTTTGAAGGAATGAAAGCCTATAAAGATGCTAAAAACGATGTATGGATGTTTCGCCCAGATGAAAATCATACGCGATTTAATAAAAGTGCTGTTCGTATGGCAATGCCCGAAGTTCCTGAAGAAATTTTTATTGACGGATTAAAATCGTTATTGAATTTAGACAGAGATTGGGTAAAGTTTGGAAATGGGAATTCATTATATATTAGACCGTTTATGATAGCAATTGGTAGCGGTGTAATTGCGCAACCGTCTACACAATATCGTTTTATGATTATTTTATCGCCAGCTAAATCTTATTATTCTGGCGAAGTTAAAGTGATTATTGCAGAACATTATAGTCGTGCGGCAAATGGTGGAATTGGTGCGGCAAAAGCGGCTGGAAATTATTCAGCACAATTTTATCCAACAAAATTAGCAAATGATTTAGGCTATCAACAAATTATTTGGACTGATGACGCCACACATACAAAATTAGAAGAAGCAGGAACGATGAATGTATTCTTCAGAATTGGAGATACGTTATTAACTGCTCCTACTTCGGAACGAATTTTAGATGGTGTAACCAGAAAATCTGTTTTAGATATTGCAAAAAGAGATAATATAAATACAGAAGTACGTCCTGTTTTAGTAGAAGAATTAGTTGCTGCTGCAAAAAATGGTACGTTGAAAGAAATTTTCGGTGCTGGAACTGCTGCAGTTATTAATCCAATTGTTGGTTTCTGTTATAAAGAAGAATATTTTGAATTACCTAAATTAGAAAATTCATTCGCTTTAAGTTTAAAAGAAAAATTAAATAATATACAATACAAATTAGCAGACGACACGTTTGGTTGGACAGTTAAAGTATAATTATTTCATTAAATCATAAAAAAAAGCAATTAGAAATAATTGCTTTTTTTATGATTTGTATTTAATATTAATCTTCTTCTTCAATTTGTACAGCTTTACTATACACACGCCATTTTTCAATGCACGACGTAATTTCTTCAGGAATTTCACTTGTAAATCGTAAAAATTCACCAGAGGTAGGATGTTCAAAACCTAAAGTTCGTGCGTGAAGCGCTTGTCTTGGCAATGTTTTAAAACAGTTATCTATAAATTGTTTGTATTTTGTAAACGTAGTGCCTTTCAAAATTTTATCACCACCATAACGTTCATCATTAAAAAGCGTGTGACCAATATATTTCATATGCACACGAATTTGATGCGTTCTACCTGTTTCTAATTGACAAGAAACGACAGTAACATATCCAAATCGCTCTATAACTTTAAAATGAGTTATTGCAGGCTTACCTTGCTCTCCTTCAGGATAAACGTGCATTTGCATTCTATTTATAGGATGACGGTCGATATTTCCTTCAATAGTTCCTTCGTCTTCTTCAATATTTCCCCAAACTATCGCATAATATTCACGCTCTGAAGTTTTTGCAGCAAATTGTTTGGTCAAATGCAACATAGCTTCTTCTGTTTTGGCAACGACTAAAAGTCCTGAAGTATCTTTGTCAATTCGATGAACCAATCCAGGTCTTTCGCTGCTATTCATTGGCAAATTATCAAAATGATACGCCAATGCATTTACTAAAGTTCCCGAATAATTTCCGTGTCCCGGATGCACGACCATTCCTGCAGGTTTGTTTACAACAATAACTTGATCATCTTCGTAAACAATATCAATTGGAATGTTTTCACCTTTTAATAAGTGTTCATAAGGTGGGTGTTCGAGCATTACTCGAACTACATCGTCTGGTTTTACTTTATAATTGGATTTTACAGCACAATCGTTTACGAAAATAGTTCCCGCATCAGCTGCTTTCTGTATTTTACTTCTTGTAGTATTTTCAATGCTGTTTATCAAAAATTTATCTATACGTAAGGGTTGTTGTCCTTTCGCTATTTCAAACCGATGATGTTCAAATAAATCTTCATCAGCCGTTTCATTCTCATCTATAAATTCTTGCATTATTCTATACTATCGTTAATTTGTTCATTATTTGGGATTGAATCTAAATCTTCATCTTTAAACATATCTTTCCCGTCTCCTAAGACAAAATCGATTTTAGAATTTTTCATTAATTTATCACCCGCTTTTACAGTTCTTCCATTATATGAAACTTCAAGAACAATATCTTTTGCTAAATCTGGAACATATTTTAATTCGCCTTCTACTAATCCTAATGCTCTTAAAGCATTTGTAGCCTGACGAAATGTTTTGTTTTTTAAATCTGGAAAAGTAACCATAGCATAACCGCCAGCATTTAGCTTTACGTATATTTTACGGCCGTCTTTTACTTTTGAACCCGCTATCGGATCTTGTTCTACGATAGTATAAGGAGGAAATTCTGGTTTAAATTCAACCGTATCTAATAAAAAAACTTCTAAACCTTCCTCATCCAATTTTTCTTCGGCAATTTCTAATTTCATTTTAGATAAATCTGGAACCTTTATTTCTTCGCCGTGATTGGTACTGAAATCTAAAAACTTCACAAACACTACTAAAAATAGGATGACAATCACTAATGCAAAAAATAAATTTTTGAAAAATGTGGAACTCGTTAAAAACTTTCTTAAACTCATTGAAATATATTTTCGCAAATATAAGAAAAGTAAAACATTTTATGATATTTTTGTATAAAACAGAAACAATTATTTTTTTATGAAGATAGCAGTTGTAATGGGCGGATATTCAGACGAATCTGTAATTTCTTTACGAAGCGGACAGCTTATTTTAACCCATTTAAACAAAGATAAATATCAAGTTTTTGAAGTTCACATCTTAAATGAAGGTTGGTATGTAAAAATGGGCGACCAAAAATTACCTATAAATAGAGCCGATTTTTCATTTGAACACAATGGAAATTCTGTAAAATTTGATGTGGCTGTAAACACCATTCACGGTACTCCAGGCGAAGACGGTCATTTACAATCCTATTGGGAATTGATTGATTTACCTTACACGGGTTGCGGATTTTACCAAAGTGCACTTACTTTCAGCAAACGCGATACATTATCCGTTTTAGGGAAATTTGATATTCCAAAAGCAAATTCAGTTTATGTTACTAAAAGACAAGAAATTGATGGTGAAAAAATTGCTAAAACATTAGGATTTCCATTTTTTGTAAAACCTAATCAATCTGGAAGTAGTTTAGGGGTTTCAATGGTAAAAGAACTGTCAGAATTAGACAAAGCATTAGCATTTGCCTTTGCAGAAGATAAAGACATTTTAATTGAATCACAATTAAAAGGCGTTGAAATTTCGGTTGGTGTGATGAAATTAAACGGAAATACAAGAGTTTTAGGGATTACAGAAATTGTTTCAGGAAATGATTTTTTCGATTATGAAGCCAAATATTTAGGTAAATCAGAAGAAATCACCCCTGCCCGATTGTCATCAGAAGTTTCAGAATTAGTAGAACAATCTGCAGCAAAAATATACGAAGCACTTGGAATGCAAGGTTTTTCTCGCATCGATTTTATTGTTATG
>NZ_JBIKJI010000173.1:0-3945 GCF_044361065.1 Flavobacterium sp. | reverse complement strand
TGTAGTTTTTTTAGCCTGTTCTTTAGTTGATGTAGTATTTAAGTTATAAAAACTAGACGTCATTCCAACTTGAAAAGTGGTAAGTAATTGGTTTGAATACGAAGCTGGATTTAATATGTTAATATGCGTACTATCTGAATAAACAGAAATTCCACCCATATTAATAATATCGTTAGTTCCTTTAAATCTAGCACTTCCTATTCCGTAAAAAGAATAAGGTGAAGCTGTGTTTTCTTGAGCAAAACCAAAATTTGCTAGTAATATCGAAATAAATAAGACAATTTTTTTAATCATTTTGTAAACTATAAGTGTATAATTGGTGTAAACTTTTTAATAGGAAATTTTCATCGGCAAATATGGTGCTTTTTAATCGATTCGCCAAAAAAATAGCGTCGCCGCCTGTTAAAATTATTGTAAATTGTTCTTTTTTAACAGAAAATTCTGAAATAAAGCCCTCAATTTCATAACACAACCCGTTTACAACACCAGAATGAATAGAATGATCTGTGCTGTTTCCAATAAAATTTTCTGGTGAATTACTTTCTAATAATGGTAATTTAGCTGTATAATCATTTAGCGCTTTATAACGCAAACGAAGTCCTGGAGAAATGGCACCGCCTAAGTATTCTTTTTTATGGGTGACGAAATCGTAAGTTACGCAAGTTCCTGCATCAATAATTAAAACATCTTGGTTTGGATAGTGAAATACGGCACCAGATGCTAAAACCATTCTGTCAACACCTAAAGTAGTTGGAGTAGTATATTTGTTTTTGAATGGGAAAACAGAATCTGGGTTTATTTCAATTACTTCAATTTGATTTTTCAACCATAAACTATCCATTTCATCTAGCATTGAAACGGAAGCTAGTACCGCTTTTGTATGATTTGGATGTTTTTTGAAAATTATTTGAAAATTATTTTGAAAATTATTTTTTTGGAAAACAAACGTATCAATAATGTTAAACTGCTTAAAAACAGCAACTTTAACATTTGTATTGCCCACATCAATTGTAAGTATCATATAGTATTATTAGAAATGCAAATGTACGAAAATGATTTTTTTTAATAATTGTTTTGGAAAATATAAAATAGGTTCTATATTTGCACCCGCAATGAAAAGGTAGAAATGCCTAAAATCGCAAGGTACCTTAGCTCAGATGGTAGAGCAACGGACTGAAAATCCGTGTGTCCCTGGTTCGATCCCTGGAGGTACCACAAAAACCCTTGATAATCCTTTGATTTTCAAGGGTTTTTTGTTTCTTCACACTTAAATATGGTTTTTAAATCTTAAAATATTAGTGATTTCTTATAAAAACCCATAATAAATAAAATTATTCTTAATAAAATTACGTTTTTAATGTAGTATTTGTTCTACAAACGGCAAAATCAGCACTTTTTTTGTAGGACTAAAAAAATGCTTGACTTGCAATAATATAAACTAAATTTTAATTCTTTTTAATTGATTATCAATATTTTATAAAAAATTAAATCAAATCTGATTTGCAATTTATGCGTTTTTTTATAAAATTATGTATTCTAATGACGAGTAAATTTGCAACCTAATAACAACCAGTTAATTACTAACTTAACTGAACAAAAAATTATTTTTTTATGAACCAAATTTTTACTCGTCTTTCGGACACAATTAGGAAAACTAAGTATTTGTTTTTCCTAATGCTTGCGAGCTCCGCGATGCAAGCCCAGACCAGTTGGTATGTAAATGATAACTCCACGAGTGGAGACATTTACACTACCGCTATTGGTAACAATGCCAACGCAGGAACCTCTGCTAGTGCACCAAAATTAACTTTAGGCGCTGCTTTTACAGCTGCTGCTGCTGGAGACATTATTTATGTCGACAAAGGAACCTTTACCGGTTCAGGTAACATAATGTTTACCTTTAACAAAGCCATTACCATTATTGGTGCAGGAACTGGAAACACTATTTTTACCAGCCACACTAATAATCGTTTTGCTACAATTGCCGCAAACAATGTAAGTATTCAAAACTTACAGTTGTATGACTTCTTTTTAGGGTCAGGTAATGGTCAAGCATTATTGGTAAATACCAACATTACTGGTTTTAAATTGACCAATGTAGTAATGAAGAAAAATTTCGGAAATCCTACTACGGGAGAAAGTATTTATTTATCTAGTGGTTCAAGCTCAACTTTTGATGGCTTGTTTTTTAGTTGTTCGGGATTTAATGGAGCTTCGGGAGGAGCAATTAAAGTGAATTCTTGTAACCTAATCGTTAAAAATTCTGCGTTTTCACAATCACGTGATGCAGATGGAAAAGGAGGAGCTATTGAAATCTCTGGATTAACTTCTGTAGTTACTGTAGATAATACTTCTTTTGATGGAAACTCGGCTCGCGCCGGAGGTGCCATTGCGCAAAATCAAGGAAAATTATACGTAACTAACTCGTGTTTCAATAGAAATTACATTCAGGGTGATTCAAGCAGTAATACAAATGGTGGTGGTCACTATTATGCCGCTAGTACAGATGCAAACCTAATTGCTAGTTTTACCAATTGTAAATTTCAAGGGGCTTTCTTTTGTGCTACTACAAATCCAACCGGGTACTTATGTGAATCAAGTACTAATACCTCAAACGATGGTGCTGCCTTTTCTTTAAGAGGAACTTCAGGTACTTTTACATTTGACACGTGTTTATTTGACAATTCAAATATGCCAGCAAAGAATTTTGACAATGGTTTAGATTTTTATGTGCAAGCTAGCGGAGCTATGTTGTTAACTATTAATAATAGTAAATTTGCTAACGACTTAACAAATTTAGACCCTGCTGAAGCAAGAAACATCTTTATTTCAGGTACTTTAAATAATACTACTCAAAAAGTAATTGTTACTAATTCTGGAGCATCTGCAACAGCTAATCGCGATGGAATTACAGGAAATAACTTTTCATTATCAGGAACATTAACTACTGGAAGTAATTCAGCAGTAGCTACTGGAGATGCAACAGCAAGTTGTGGTACAACCATTGCAGGATGTACAATTGCAGTAAACTGTGCTACTGAAGCCAATGCACCAGTAATTACTGCTTGTGCTCCAAATCAAACGTTGTCTTCTTGTTCAGGTACATTACCAGATTACCGTCCATTAATCGCTGCATTTGATGATTGTGATTTCACAATTTCTCAATCTCCAGCTCCTGGAACGTCATTAAGTTCTTTAGGAAATGGTGATCACACTATTACCTTTACTGTAAGTGACCAAAGCCCAAATAGTCCAAATGCTACTTGTACAATGGTTCTTTCATTAAGTGGATGTTATACTTGTAACCCAACTTTATCATATCCAAATTCTGGAGTTTGTTCTGCAAGCACTGCTGTTACACCTACTTTCAGCCCTGCAGGAGGAACATTCACAAGTACTTCAGGATTAACAATTGATGCTACTACTGGAGTAATTACTCCTTCAACTTCAACTGCTGGAAATTACACGATTACGTATACCCCTAATGCCTCATTTCCAACTTGTACTACAACAAGTACATTTACCATTACGGCTGCACCAGCGCAACCAACAATTGCTTGTTACGAAACGGCAACGTTAAACGCTGCTACCTGTACTTGGGAAGTAACTGGTACACAACCTACTCAACCTACAGTAGCTTGTTACGAAACTGCAACATTCAACACAACTTCTTGTGCTTGGGAAGTAACTGGAACGCAACCAGCTCAACCAACATTAGCTTGTTATGAAACTGCAACATTCAATACAACATCTTGTGCCTGGGATGTAACTGGTACACAACCTACTCAACCTACAGTAGCTTGTTACGAAACTGCAACGTTCAACACAACTTCTTGTGCTTGGGATGTAACTGGAACGCAACCAGCTCAACCAACATTAGCTTGTTATGAAACTGCGACTTTCAACACAACTTCTTGTGCTTGGGATGTAACGGGTACACAACCT
>NZ_JBIKJI010000172.1:0-3955 GCF_044361065.1 Flavobacterium sp. | reverse complement strand
TAACTGCGATTAATACTGTAGCATTTTTAATTTTGTGTATGGGATTTGTAGCTTCGTCAAGATTATATATGAAAGCTCACACACCAATAGAATTAATAGCAGGAATAGCTATAGGCGGTTTGCCACAAATTTTGGTTTGGTTTTATAATATATAAAAGATAAAACCAACATTAAAATTACTCATTTTAGAACCTTCTTTAAAGATTGGATTTAAACCATAATAAATGTATGGATTCCAAGTATTAAACCCAACAGAAATATAAGCGCCATATTGCAAACGATTTATTTCATCTGAAATAGATTCTTTAGAACTTTCAGTTGTGGTCTCTAATTTTAATTTAGAATTAAAGACATAGCTGGTTTTTAATCCAGTATAAATTCGCCAAAAACTATGACTGTTTGGGATGGAATTTCGCCATCTAAGTTCTAAAGGAAAATCGACGCTATGCGATGTAATTGTAGTTCTAATATTTTCAGATGAGGTGTTTTCTGTAGCCCCAACAATTTCTTCAGAATTTATAAATTGTTTAATATTATTGTACGAATAGCCAATACCAGGTGCAATTGCCCAATGTCTGTTTTTTGAAATAGGAATGTCTCTCAAAATCCCAAAAGAAATTCCTGGTGAAAATGAAAATTGCTTAAATCCATCAGGACGATTTTGTATTAAATTATAACTTAAAGAAGCATAAAATTGATCTTCTCTGTAAAGTGAATCAATTTCAATGGGTTTTATCTCTTGTGAGAAACAAAAAAAGGGAATCCATAAAAAAAATAATATTCTCATTTGTAATAGTTATTGTTTTTTAATTGTCTAAAACCACTACAGTTTTGCAGAGAGGAAGGGATTCGAACCCTCGATATGTTGCCATATACACGCTTTCCAAGCGTGCGCCTTCAGCCACTCGGCCACCTCTCTAATTTTAATCGTTCATTTCACCTCGTAAAGGGGTTTCAAAAATAGTCTTAAAAACCGAGTTAGCTACGTTTTGACCTAACAAATACATTAATTTTGTGATTGCTGCTTCAGTTGTTATATTTTTACCGGAAATTAAACCAATTTCTTTTAAGCGAGTACTGGTTTCATAAGCACCCATTAAAACGGTTCCACCACTACATTGGGTTACGTTTATAATATGAATGCCACGTTTTATGGCGCTTTCAATTTCATCAATAAACCAATTTTCCATTGGGGCATTTCCTGAGCCATAGGTTTCTAAAACCACGCCTTTTAAATTTGGCGTGTGTAAAATAGCGTGTAAAATATTTTTGTTTATACCTGGAAATAATTTTAAAATTAAAACATTGTCATCAAAACAGGTATTCACTTTTAACTTTTTAGAAACTTTTTCTTTTAGAAGCACTTCGTTATTTACATTTAAATGCACGCCTGATTCTACAAGTTCAGGAAAATTTGGCGATGTAAATGCATTAAAATGTTCGGCACTTATTTTTGTAGTTCGGTTTCCTCTGTATAATTTGTATTCAAAATAAAGCGAAACTTCTTGAATAACTGGTTTTCCTTTTTCTTGCAAAGAAGCAATTTGAATGGCGGTAATTAAATTTTCTTTTGCATCTGTACGTAAATCACCAATAGGTAATTGAGAGCCCGTAAAAACAATTGGTTTGTTTAAATTTTCAAACATAAAACTCAAAGCAGACGCACTATACGACATCGTATCCGAACCGTGAAGTACCACAAAACCATCAAAATTAGTGTAATTTTTTTCAATAATTTCAGCTGTTTTTTGCCAATCTGAAATTTGCATATTAGACGAATCAATTGGTTTTTCAAATGAAACAGTTTCAATATTGCAATCTAATAATTTAAGTTCTGGAATGCCTTTTATTAGTTTTTTGAAATTAAAAGCTTTTAATGCTCCTGTATCGGCATCTTTAATCATACCAATAGTTCCACCGGTATAAATTAATAAAATAGTTGCCTTTTGATTTGCTTTCAATTTATTGGTATTTTAATTTATTTAGTACTGGATTGGCATACATTGCTAAGAAACTTTCTTTCATTTTTATGTCATCCGCATTAATTCTTAATTCTAATCTACGTTCAAAAAGTTGTTTTTCTTTTTCGGTATAACAATCAGAATAAGTAGTGGTTTGAAGTAATATATCGTAGGCAATATAATTGGTAGGCCAAAGTTTATAGGATTGCAAAATAGAATCGTCAATCACTTGTGCTAATGCAAACATTTGTTTGTTAGAGTTTGTTGTTTCTTCAGAAATCGCATCTAATTCGTTATCTAAAACATCGCCAACGTGAATATGAATGCGTTTTTTCTGGCCAATAATGCCGCTTAATAGCGTAATAAAATCTTCGTTTTTTTCTTTAGTATAAATTTCGTCATTGGCTTCAGCTATTAATTGCGGAATTTTTAACGCATCCGTTGGATCATATTCATAAGAAATGGAAACCGGAACAATTTTTATTTTCTTAAAGAAATCCATATTATTATTCTCGTCGGATGCCATCGCAATCATCTTTAATACTCCAGAATGCGTAGCGTCATTTCCGTCTTTCGTTCTTCCTTCACGTTGTGCTATCCATACGGAACGATTTTCTTTCGATACCAATCGATACATATATTCTGAAAGTAATTTAGAACTTTCTAATAACTCTCTTGGCGAAAGATTTCTTTGTACTAAAAAATTTCTATTTAGTTTAGATAGCATTAGTAAAAAATCTTTTTTCACTAAATTATCTCCAATGGCAGAAGCCGTCATCACTAGACCATGTTCGTGTAAACAAACGTTTAATAACGAGGTGTCTAAAATAATATCTCTATGATTTGAAATGAAAAAATAGGAAGTATTTGGTTCTAATTTTTCAAAGCCAGATGTGGTTAAACCGTCAGAACTTTTTTCTAATATTTTTTTTATGGCGTGGTATGCAAAATTAATTTGAAAATCTCTAATAGAATGTGTGCGAAGCAATTGCTCTTTCCAGACTGATTCTTCAGTATTTGGATACGCAAAGTCCACTAATGCTTTCATCATAGGATGATTAAGTGAAGCACGAATAGCATCGTTTACTTCAGCATCATAATAGGGACGTATTTTATCAAATTTCGACATACTTTATTTTAGAACTACAAAAAAACGAAAAAAATAGGAATTATACGTTAACAAATTTTAAAATCCGAAGATATCTTTACTGTTTTGTGTGGTAATTGCAGCTATGTCTTCTATTGGCAACTGATATATTTCTGATAATTTTTCAGCTATTACTTTAATATAACTACTTTCATTGCGTTTTCCTCTATAAGGCACAGGTGCTAAATACGGTGCGTCAGTTTCTAAAACAATATGTTTAAGGTCAATTTCATTTAAAAACTGATCAATTTTACCATTTTTAAAAGTGGCTACGCCGCCAATTCCTAATTTCATCCCGCAAGAAATGGCTTGTTTCGCTTGATTGAAATCGCCAGTAAAACAATGGAAAATTCCCCATAATTCTTCTGATTTTTCTTGGTCTAAAATTTCAAAAACTTCGTTAAATGCATCTCTACAATGAATATTTATGGGTAGTTTATATTGTTTGGCGAGTTGAATTTGTTTTAAAAAAACGTCTTGTTGTTGTTTTAAAAACGATTTGTCCCAAAATAAATCAATACCAATTTCGCCAATTGCTGCAAATTTTCTATTGGTTAATTCGGTAATAACGTGCGCCAATTCGTCTTCGTAATTTTCTTTTACATAACACGGATGTAGTCCCATCATTAAAAACACATTTTCTGGATATTGTGTTTCTAAAGCATACATTTTTTGAGTGTAACTACTATCTATAGAAGGCACAAAAAGTCGAGAAACGCCAGAATCAATTGCGCTTTGAATCATTTTTTCTCTGTCTTCAGAAAATTCTTCAGAATATAAATGGGTATGTGTATCTGTTAAAATCATTTTATTTTTTAATAAACCATTAAATTACAACCTCTTATGT
>NZ_JBIKJI010000171.1:0-3959 GCF_044361065.1 Flavobacterium sp. | reverse complement strand
TTTGCAGAAACTTCACCTCTAATTTTACCAGTAGGAGCAGGGATACCTTTAATTCTAAATGTTTGTTTACTTGAAAAGGTTCCACCGCCGTTTGGTAATGTAGCAGAAACATTAATAGTTACGTCTTTACCTTGTCCTGGGTTTAAAACATATTGTCCAGGTTTACCTGAAGATCTCATCCCAGGAGCATTTGCTTTTACGTCACTTGAAGGAATACCAGGAACAGATACCGAAATTGGGTTATCTACACCTCTGTAAACTACATTCATTTTATCTGCAGAAACAATGGCTTGATTTGGTTTAGGTACCACTACATAGTTACCTTTAATTGGTAAACTAACCACTTTTCCATTTTCGTCAAAGTTGAAAGATCCTGTAATTTCTTTTTCACCAACACTTCCTGCTCCAAAAGAGAATTTAGCTTGACCTGCTTCCGCTTTCATTGATTGACCATTTACAATTACAGACTTTGCAACTAAATTAGGATCAAATTTTCCTAATATAATTTTTCCTGTTACTGTTTCTCCTTGAAAGAAAGCTGTTTTGTCTGGAACTACTATTGGTTGGTAAGCTGTTAAAGAGGCTGCTGCAACTAAGTCTGATTGAAACATACCACTAATGATATCGCTTTCAGTTGTTTTAATATCAGCTTGAATTTGTGATAATTTAGTAATAGATGCAATTAAAGGGAAACCTTTATAATTGTAATCTAACCAAGGCACATTTCCATCTTCTGTTTTTACTTTGTTTGTAGCAAATCTTTTTTCAATTTTTTTCATTTCAGCTTCTACAATTGAGCTTCCACCCGTTGCTTTAATTTGAGCTGCAAATGAACTAAATTTATTTAAAAATTCAGTACCTTTAGCTGATGGTCTGTCGCCAGAAAACCAGTATTCATCAATTATATCACCTTTATCCATTGCTTCGAAATTAAGACTTCCATCTTCTTTTCTTTCAACATCTTTAGTGAATTGTGTTTTTAATCCTTCTACATAACTGTAGAATTCTTTACATAATAATCTGATTTTGTCAACTTTAGCTTTTTTGTCACCATATTGTTTTGGTTGATCTTGCGCTTTTTGAGCTAACTGATCGAAAGCTGATTGATTTCTTGCTTCTGCAATACCATTTGATTCTGTGATTTTGTCATTTAAGATACCAAAAGCCGATAATACTTCTTTTGACATATTCATTGCCAACATTGCCACAAAAACCAAATACATCAGATTAACCATCTTCTGTCTAGGGGTAAGTTTTCCTCCTGCCATTTTTTTCTAATTAGTTTAGTTAATTAATTTGTTTAATTTATTTGATAAAACTAATTATCCTTTGTTTTGCATTGCAGTTAACATTCCACCATATACTGCATTTAATGAAGATATGTTTGATGTCATAGATTGCATTTGCTCTTTTAATTTAGATGCATTTTCTGCAATTTCTGCATTTGCATCTGCATTTTTCTGAGCACCATCAATTTGTGCTTTGTATAAGTTGTTTAACGCTTCTAATGAAGTAGCTGCGCTTACCATTTGTTCAGCATATTTAGTTTGAGAAGCTATAGCGTCAACAGTAGGAGCAATACCTTTAGCAGCACCTTCAAAGTTTTTAATACTATTTCCTAAGCTTGTCATTAATTCCCCATCAATTTTAGCCTCTTTTAATAAGTTGTCTAATTTTTGAGATAATAAACCTTGTGCTTCTTCAGGGTTTTCTTTTTTTCCTGATTTTGGTTTAGCTTCTCCACCAGCTAATTCTGGGTACACTAAAGACCAATCTAATTCATGCTCAGGTGCTTCAAACGCTGATAAACCGAAAATAAATGCCTCAGTTCCCAATCCTACGATTAGCATAATTCCTGCTCCAGGCCAGTGCATTAATTTGAAAAGTGCCCCAAGGATTACTACTGCTGCTCCCATACCGTAAGCGAAATTCATTGCTTTTTTGCTTAAAATTGCCATAATTTAAAATTTTAGTTTGTTTAGTTATAATTATTTAGTTTAGTTAAATTCTTGTTTATTATTTTATTTATTTCCTGTTTTTTGTGTTCCCATAAAATCTTGTACAGTTCTGAAGCCAATATAACTTCTTGCAGAATCTTTATATTCAAAATCACGTGTAGAAACTTGTAAGAAGAAACCTACATCTTTCCAAGAACCACCACGAATCACTTTTCTTTGGTTTGCTTTATCTGAAACATTTGGACTCATAGTAGAAATAAATTCATAAGCTCCTGCATCGTAAGAAGAATCCGTCCATTCAGCTACATTTCCAGCCATATTATATAAATTGAAATCGTTTGGTTCAAATGATTTTGCTTCCACAGTATATAAGGCCCCATCTGCAGCATAATCTCCTCTCATAGGTTTGAAATTCGCTAAGAAACAACCACGGTCGTTTTTAGCATATGGTCCACCCCAAGGATATGTTCCTGATTCAATTCCGCCTCTTGCAGCATATTCCCATTCTGCTTCTGTTGGTAAACGGAATGAATTCACTTGATCTCTTCCTTTTTGTTTTTTTACATATGAGTTTTTATACAATGTTCTCCAAGCACAAAATGCTTTTGCTTGATCCCAAGAAACTCCTACTACTGGATAGTCTCCATAAGCTTGGTGCCAAAAATAACTATTGTGCATTGGTTCGTTGTAAGAATACGCAAAATCTTTAATCCATACTGTTGTATCTGGATATATTTCTATAGGTTTTGCATCTTCATAAAAGTTTTTACGCCCTTTTTTCTTTACTGCTTTGTTTAAGTCAACTTGATTGTATTTGAATTTTAATTTACTTACATCAATCGTTTTTAACCCATTAAACGATTCTGATTCTGGTAAATACATTGAATCCATTACTTCTACATAAGCCGCATCTGGATATTTAGCAGTTTCTTTTATTAATTTTACTTTTTTATTTGTTTTTCTATTAGCGTATGGATCGTCATCTGTTCCTACACTATAATAGTTTTCATACATATATTTGTCGTACGCTGTCATTTTAGCTGGATCAATATCTGCGAATGCAAAATCACCGATACTTCCTGAGTTTTTTCCACCAGCAGCTGGTTTTGCGCCATCTTCATCTGCTTTAACAGCTAATCTTGTTCTAATTGTAGAATCTTTAACCCATTCTACGAATTGGCGGTATTCACTATTTGTAATTTCAGTTTCATCCATATAAAATGAAGGAACTGTAACTGTTTTAGTTGGCGCATCTTGTACATTGGCAATGTCATCGTCTGACTTACCCATAATAAATGCACCTCCAGGGATAAGTGTCATACCAAAAGGTTTTTCTGAAAACCATTTTTTGCCTTTAACTCCTACCACTTCACCTTTATCACCTTTTCCACAGCTTGTAAGTAAAGCTAATGCCGCCGATAATACTAAAAACTTTTTCATATTAATTGGGTTATAAAATTTTATTTTATTTTAGGCTTCAAACCTATCTATTTATTTTGACATATACAATAGCAAAAGCAAAATAATCTAAAAAAAAGTGCATTTTATCGATTTTTGCTATGCTTTTAACGATTTTTTTAATAGCTTTTTCTGTGTGCTTTCCACCATCTTTCGGGGATTTCAGCGTTACAAGCCGCTACATAATCATCGTTTGTACACGGTAATAACGTTTTTTTAACTGTTTTATTATATATTGTATTGTAATTTATTTCCATCCACCATCTTTCAGATCGGTTACTTTTATAAAAAACCAATTCTTCTTCTTCAGCTAAAACTATGTATCTATTATAATTTGTTTTGTCTTCAAAAGGATATTCGTAACTTCTTAAGTGAAATCCTTCAATAAAATACCATACAATTTGTGCAATGATTTCATTTTCGTTGGTATTGAAAAATTGATTGAAAATTCCAAAAGCACTTACTTTATCACTTATTCCTGCATATCGTGCTAAAGTGCAGATTTCTCTACCATCAAATCCATTTGGATAAAATTCTGTCGTA
>NZ_JBIKJI010000170.1:0-3971 GCF_044361065.1 Flavobacterium sp. | reverse complement strand
TAAAGCATTAGAAAAAGAAGCCATTAGGGTTTTAACATCTATGAAAAAGAAATGGACACCAGGCCGCGTAAATGGCGAAGTGGTAAGAAGCGAAAAAAGACTTCCAATTCAAATAAATCTGCTTGAGGAAGAATAGAAATAGCTGAATTTTATTAAATTTTAAAGACCACATAACACTTACTTTATGTGGTCTTTTGTTTAAAAATAGTTCTAAAATCAAAATAATTAAACAAAAGTTAGCAATATGTTACAATTGAAAAATAACACTTTAAAAAAGGATTTAATTTTAATGCGTTTTGTATATTTGCGGTAGATTTTATATTCAAATTATGGCAACAGAAAGCGTATTTCCTCCTACTCCAAAACCAAAATGGTTACGCGTAAAATTACCCGTTGGACAAAAATATACTGAACTTAGAGGTTTGGTTGATAAATACAAATTAAATACCATTTGCGCTTCTGGTAGTTGTCCGAATATGGGAGAATGTTGGGGAGAAGGAACCGCAACTTTTATGATTTTAGGAAATATTTGCACCCGTTCTTGTGGATTTTGTGGCGTAAAAACAGGTCGTCCTGAAAATGTAGATTGGGAAGAACCAGAAAAAGTAGCTCGTTCCATTAAAATTATGAATATCAAACACGCTGTTATTACAAGTGTTGATCGAGACGATTTGAAAGATATGGGCACCATTATTTGGGCGGAAACTGTAAAAGCCATACGAAGAATGAATCCGAAAACTACGCTTGAAACTTTAATTCCAGATTTCCAAGGTAGTGAATCGCATTTAGACAAAATTATTGAAGTGGCTCCCGAAGTGGTTTCACATAATATTGAAACAGTAAGAAGATTAACACGCGAAGTACGTATTCAAGCAAAATACGACAAAAGCTTAGCCGTTTTAAAATATTTAAAAGAACAAGGATTGAACCGAACAAAATCGGGAATTATGCTTGGACTTGGCGAAACAGAAGAAGAAGTTATTCAAACTTTACACGATTTAAGAGCCGCAAAAGTTGATGTAGTGACTATTGGTCAATATTTACAACCAAGTAAAAAACATTTACCCGTAAAAGAATTCATCACACCTGAACAATTTGAAAAATACGAAAAAATAGGCAAAGAATTAGGTTTTATTCATGTAGAAAGTGGTCCGTTAGTGCGTTCTTCGTATCATGCTGAAAAACATATTCACTAAAATAGTTTATTCGGTTATTTGTTTTTTGTTTAGAAGCAAACCTTTTCAACAACCAATCGAATTAACAAATAAACAAACAACCTAAAAAATGAAAATACGTGTCGCTATTAATGGTTTTGGTAGAATTGGAAGAAATGTATTCCGATTATTACTCAATCATCCTAACATAGAAGTTGTGGCTGTAAATGACATTGCGGATATAAAAACTATGAGTCATTTATTGAAATATGATAGTATTCACGGTGTTTTACAACATTCTATTTCAACCGAAAATGAAACGTTATTAATTGACGAATTAAAATTTCAATTTTTCCACGAAAGTGATATTTCTAAATTACCTTGGAAAAACCTAAATATCGATTTTGTAATTGAGTCGACTGGAAAATTTAAATCTTCAGAAACTGCTGGTTTACATATTTATGCTGGAGCAAAAAAAGTAATTTTATCCGCGCCACCTGAAGATGAAACAATAAAAACTGTTGTTTTAGGTGTTAATGAAGATATTTTAGATGGTTCGGAAACTATCATATCCAATGCCAGCTGCACTACAAATAACGCAGCACCAATGCTTAAAATTATCCAAGAATTATGCGGTATTGAGCAGGCATATATTACCACGGTTCACTCCTACACTACCGACCAAAGTTTGCACGACCAACCTCATAAAGATTTAAGACGTGCCCGAGGTGCTTCGCAATCTATAATTCCAACTACGACTGGCGCTGCAAAAGCAATAACAAAAATTTTTCCGGAATTGGATGGAAAAATTGGCGGATGTGGGATTCGAGTTCCTGTTCCAGATGGTTCGTTAACCGATATTACTTTTAATGTACAGCGAAAAGTTACTATTGAGGAAATTAATTTAGCCTTTAAAAAAGCTGCTGAAAACGAATTAAAAAATATTTTAGCCTATACCGAAGACCCAATTGTATCGGTAGATATTATCGGTAATAAAAATTCGTGTGTATTTGATGCGCAACTTACTTCTGTAATTGATAAAATGGTTAAAATTGTGGGTTGGTATGATAATGAAATTGGATATTCTTCTCGTATAATTGATTTAATTCTTTTTTTATCGAAAAATAAATACTAATTTTAACAATATTAATATAGGTTTTGAATACTAAATAATGAAAAAACTCCTTTTTCTACTTACTTTTTTCTCACTATTTACTTTTTCTCAGACAAAGGAAAACAAAACTGATAGCATTACCTATTTTTTAGAATTAGCCAATTATTCTTTTGAAGAAAAATACAATTCAAAAGACGCCATAAAGTACGCTCAGAAAGCTATTGAGTATTCTAAAGCATACAAAAATCAAGAAAAACTATATGATTGTTACTATTTTTTAGGAAGCTTGTATTTAGAAACCAACAATTTTAATGAAGCTATTGTTAACTTCATAAAATGTTCTAATTACTATGAAATCAATCAAGTTCGTACTTCTAAAGTCGCTAAAATCAATTACGCGTTAGGAACCTTATATTTAGAAAAAAGAAATTTTAAGATTGCTAAATTATATTTCAACAAATCGTATTCCATTTACAATGCAATCAATTCAAACAATACTTTAGTGTTAATTGAACTTCAGAAAGGGTTAACTTTAAAAGCCAACAATAATTTAGAAGAAGCCATTCTTGTGTTTGATAATATTGCCAATACGAGCAGAGATGTAGAACCAAGTAAAATTGAAGCGCTTTATCAGCTTAGTAAAATTTATTATTCGCAGGAAGAATATGAAAAGGCATTAGATTTCTCAAAAAAAGCATTGAAATTAGTAGAAAATAATACGGTCGGAATTTCTAAAAAGAAAATATTAAACAACCTTATTTTAATTAGTGAAAAACAAGAAGATTATAAATTATCCAATTTTTATTTAAAAGAGTTTTTAACTTTAAATGAGATTAAAAACAACTCAAGTCTTGCCAATACGGATTTACTTATCAATAAAAAAGAGCACGACAATCAGTTAGAAATTGTTGAAAAACTGGAAAAAGAAAAAAACGACCAATTAAAATCCATTCGGTTTAATAAACTGATAAGTATAATGAGCATTGTCTTAATTGCCATTTTATCTCTATTGAGTTTTTCTTTATACAAGAACAATAAAATTAGAACCGTTACGAATAAACTTTTACAAGAAAAAAACGAAGAATTAACTGAACAAAAAGAAAAAGCAGAGCTCGCATCAAATGCCCGTTCGGAGTTTTTATCTACGGTAAGTCACGAGTTACGAACGCCATTAAATGCTATAAATGGAATTACGCATTTGCTCTTGCAAGAAAATCCAAAATCAACGCAATTAAATTATTTAAAATCGTTAGAGTTTTCTGGAAATTATCTTTTAAGTTTTATTAATGATATTTTGGAGATAAACAGATTGGAATCGAACACTATACATATTGAGCGAATTAATTTCAATTTAGAAGAATTAATTCAAAATATTCGTGAATCGTTTAATGGTTTTATTGAGCAAAACAATATTGATTTCAGATTAGAATTAGATTTAGAAAACCACAAAAATTTACTTGGCGATCCTACAAAATTATCTCAGATTTTAATAAATTTAATCAATAATTCCATTAAATTTACTAAAAACGGCAAAGTTACACTTTCGGTAAAAACCATAAAAGAAGAAGACGATACGATAACTTTAAATTTCATAATTCAAGATAACGGAATCGGAATACCAGAAGACAAAATTGCAAATATTTTCGATAGTTTTTCGCAAGGTTCAGTAGAAATAAACAGAACGTATGGAGGAACTGGTTTAG
>NZ_JBIKJI010000055.1:0-11626 GCF_044361065.1 Flavobacterium sp. | reverse complement strand
AGGAATTGTAGCTGTTACAGTTTCGTGTTCAGAAGATTTTATTAACGAAAATCCTCCGTACACTATTGATTCTGAAAATTATTTCAATTCAGAGCAAGATTATAATAATGCTTTAATTGGTGCATACGAAATGTTAAATTCAACTTACATAAATGTAATGTTAGGAGAAATTGCATCTGATAATACGCTTTCTGGAGGTGAAAGTGCTACAGATGTGTTAGGAATTCAACAAATTGATGAAATGACTCACACGCCTGTTAATGGAAACTTAAAAGATGTATGGAACTGGACATCAGCAGGTGTGCAACGTTGTAACTATATCTTAGAATTTAAAGATAAAATTGACTTTACAGGGAAAAATCAAATCATTGCAGAAACACGTTTCTTACGTGCTTATTTCAGATTTGAATTGGTTAAGTTTTTTGGAGGTATTCCGTTAAAAGGAGATAAAAGATTCGAATTAGATGATGAGAAATCAATTCCTCGTTCTTCTATTGCAGACTCTTATGCTGCTATTGAAGCAGATTTACTTTTCGCAATTAATAATTTAAGCCCAACAGCTCCTCAAGTTGGTAGAGTAACTAAAGGTGCAGCACAAGCGCTTTTAGGAAAAACGTATTTATTTCAAAATAAATTTTCTCAAGCAGCTACAGTATTAGATCAAGTAATTACTAGTAATTCATATACTTTGGTAAGCAACTACAATACTATTTTCGAAAATAACAACGAAAACAATTCAGAATCTGTTTTTGAAATTCAATATACTGATGCTCAAGGTGCTAGTTTTGATTGTTTACAATGTAGTAAAGGGAATGTAGCTGTAGGTTTCAACGGAATTAGAAATTATAGCGGACCGTTTTTTGATGGTGGATATAGTTTTAATGTACCTACTCAAGCCTCTTATGATGCCTATGAAGTTGGTGATAACAGACGTGATGTTGCTATCTTAAATATTGTTACTTGGGCTGCAGCAAACAATGCTTCTTATGGTGAAGGTTATAAACATACAGGATTTTTTAACAGAAAATATTTAGCACGTCAAGGTGATTCAAATATTGGAGACCAAAACTTAACCAATCCAAACAACTATAGAGCGATTCGTTATGCAGATGTATTGCTTATGGCGGCTGAAGCTTTCAATAGAAGTGGAAATGATGTTAAAGCAAGAACGTACTTAAATTTAGTAAGAAGAAGAGCTTTTGGAGATAACAATCACGATATTTCAGTTTCTGGAGCAGCTTTAACAGATTTTATTTGGGCGGAAAGAAAATTAGAACTAATGGGTGAAGGCCACCGTTTCTTCGATTTAGTAAGAACTAACAAAGCGGCAACTTCAATTACTGGTTTTGTTACTGGAAAACACGATTTATTTCCAATTCCATTAGAAGAAATTCAATTCTCAAACGGAAATTGGCAACAAAACCCTAACTACTAAAATTCAATAGATATGAAAAATATAAAATTAGTATTAAGCTTATTTGTATTAACCATTTTTGGTTGTACAATTGATGAGAGCAGCACAGATTTAGAAGGTGTAAATGCACCAAGAAATATTTCTGCTTTAATGACAATTAAACAAGATAATTCAGGTAAAGTAACTATCATTCCAAAAGGTGAAGGTGTAACGCAATATGAAATTTATTTTGGTGATGGAACTACTGCTCCTGCTTTTGTAAGCCCAGGAAGTTCAGTTGATCATGTGTATACAGAAGGTGTTTTTCCAGTTCGAATTGTAGCAATGGCTATAGACGGACAAAAAACAGAAGTTACACAACCACTTACAGTGTCGTTTTTAGCACCTACAAATTTAAATGTTACAATTAGTCCAGTTGCTGGAAATAATATGGCTGTATCAGCTCAGGCAACTGCAAATTTAGAAACGTTTTTCCAAGTATATTGGGGTGAAGATCCAAATCAAGTACCGCAAGACTTTATGGAAGGTCAAACTGTAACACATACGTACGCATCAGTTGGAACTTTTACTGTAAGAGTGGTAGCTTTAAGTGGTGGTGCTGCTACAACTGAATACCAACAAAACGTAACTATTTCGAATCCAGTTTTAATGCCAATTAACTTTGAATCAACTACATTAAATTATGCATTTACTAATTTTGGTGGTGCAACTACTACAGTGGTAAATAATCCAAATGTTAGTGCTGGAAATGGAAGTGCAAAAGTGGCAAAACTTACTAAAAGTACAGGTTCAGAAGTATGGGCTGGTTCATTTATCGAATTAGGTAGTCCAATAAATTTTGCTACCATGCAAAAAATTAAAATTAAAGCATGGTCACCACAATCTGGTATTACAGTTAAAATGAAGTTAGAAAATTTAGCCAATCCAAATATTAATACAGAAGTAGATGTTACAAACACAACTGCTAATGCTTGGGAAGATTTAGTTTTTGATTTTACAGGTATCAATAATGCAAATAATTACCAAAGAATAGTTTTGTTTTTCAATTTTGGAAATGCTGGTACGGGATTAAATTATTATTTTGATGATGTAGAACTTACTACTGGTGCTGAAAGTTTAGTATTACCATTAACGTTTCAATCTACAACATTAACGTATTCATTTACAAACTTTGGAGGTGCATTATCGGAAGTTGTAACTAATCCAAATGTTACAGGTATAAATACATCTACAAAAGTAGGTAAATTTGTAAAACCAAATGGAGCTCAAACTTGGGCTGGTTCTTTTATCGAATTAACTAATCCAATTAATTTTGCTACTATGCAGAGAATTAAAATGAAAGTTTGGTCGCCTCAATCTGGCGTTGTAGTGAAATTAAAACTTGAAAACTTAGCAAATGGTTCAACAATTAATACCGAATTAGATGCGACTACAACAGTAGCAAATGGTTGGGAAGAATTAACCTATAATTTCACAGGTATAAATAATGCTAATAATTATCAAAGAGTAGTAGTGTTTTTCGATTTCGGAAATGCAGGAAATGGGGCTACTTATTATTTTGATGACATTAAATTATCTAACTAAAAACAATCAAACATGAAAACAATTGTAAATAATATATTAGTTACGCTATCACTACTTTTAGTTTTTAGCTGCCAGGAAGAAGATAATGTGTTTGGTGATTTATCTGCACCGACAAATTTAAACGTTCAAGCAAATATTGTTGGTTTAGGCACTACAACTCCAAATGGAGATGGTTCAGGTGTGGTTAATTTTGTGGCAACAGCTACAAATGCCATTTCGTATAAATATGTATTTAGTGATGGAACTACTGCAAATGCGCCTTCTGGACAATTACAGAAACGTTTTACACAGCCAGGAACCAATGAGTATACTATTACAGTAACTGCTTCAGGTAAAGGTGGTGTTAGTACTACAACCACTTTAACGTTACAAGTTAGAAGTGATTTTACTGATGCAGAAGCGGTTCAGTTTTTAACAGGAGGATCTCAAAAAAGTTGGTATTGGTCTGCTTCAGAGCCAGGACACTTGGGTGTAGGTCCTAATAGCACTGATGCAACTCAAAATTATTATCCACACTGGTATCAAGCAGCCCCATGGGAAAAAGCTGGAAGTCCGGCTAGTAGCTGTTTATATGAAAATGTTTTGCATTTTTCATTAGTAGGTGGTCAATTAAAATTCCTTTTAGATAATGGTGGAAGTACATTCTTTAATAAAGATTTTAATAGTGTAGTGGGTGCAACTTCACCAGATGATGGATGTTATTCATATGATACTTCGGGTTTAAAAACAGTTACTTTATCGCCATCTGAATCGTTAGTGGTTGGAAATAATATTCCGAATCAAACACGTGGTACGATGTTAAATATTTCTGACGGAGGATTTATGGGATACTATATCGGACAAAGTTCTTATGAAATTATGTCTATTACTAATAACAGAATGGTTGTAAGAGCGGTAATGGGTGGAAATCCAGCATTAGCTTGGTACCATACTTTTACTACAATTCAACCAGTTCAAGATCCAATTACAGATTATACAAACTTAGTATGGTCAGACGAATTTAATACAGATGGAGCACCAGATACTTCTAAATGGGGGTATGATTTAGGCGCTGGCGGATGGGGTAATGGAGAATCTCAATATTACACAAATAGTGCAAATAATGTTATTGTTGAAGGGGGTAACCTTAAAATAACTGCAAAAGCTCAAAATTTAAGTGGTTCTAACTATACTTCAGCACGTTTAAAATCTGAAAATAAATTCGAATTTAAATACGGAAAAGTTGAGGTTAGAGCAAAACTTCCTGCAGGTGGTGGAACATGGCCTGCTATTTGGATGTTAGGTGAAAATTATGCAACCAATACTTGGCCAGCTTGTGGAGAAATTGACATAATGGAACATAAAGGAAATGAACCAAACAAAATTCATGGTTCATTACATTATCCTGGAAACTTTGGTGGAAATGCCAATACGAATACAACTATGATTACAGGAGCTTCTTCACAATTTCATGTTTATAAAGCTGTTTGGTCACCTAATTCTATAAAAATATATGTAGATAATGTATTGTTCCATACGGTAGCAAATTCAGGTTCTTTACCATTTAATGCAAACTTCTTCTTGATACTTAACGTAGCTATGGGAGGTAACTTTGGAGGTACAATAGACCCAGCATTTTCTCAATCAGCAATGGAAGTAGATTACGTTAGAGTATATCAATAATATTTATAAAACTAAGTAATAACAAGAAGACGTATATATGTCTTCTTGTTATTCATTTTTTATTTCATTAAATTTAACAATGGATTTTAAGTCAATAAAATTTTACCTAATTGCCAGTGTATTGGTTATCAGTTGCGCTACTCCTAAGAAGAGTAGCTTTTCTGCTAAAACAAAAACGTTAAATCAAAAAGTAGATTCACTTTTGAATATCATGACGTTGGATGAAAAAATTGGACAATTAAATCAGTATAATGGTTTTTGGGAAATTACAGGACCCGCCCCAAAAGAAGGACAGGCTGCCAAAAAATACAACGATTTAAAAAATGGATTAGTAGGATCTATGTTAAATGTAAAAGGGGTAAAGGATGTATATGCGATACAAAAAATTGCCGTAGAACAAACACGTTTGGGAATTCCTTTGTTATTTGGTTTCGATGTTATACATGGACATAAAACAATAAGTCCTATTCCATTAGCGGAAGCCGCAAGTTGGGATTTAGATGCAATTAAGAAATCAGCACAAGTAGGGGCAGAGGAAGCCGCTGCTGAAGGAATAAACTGGACATTTGCACCAATGGTTGATATTTCAAGAGATGCCAGATGGGGTAGAGTTATGGAAGGTGCCGGAGAAGATACCTATTTAGGTAGTAAAATAGCAGCTGCCAGAGTAAACGGATTTCAAGGTGATTTATCTACAAATAAAAATATTTTAGCTTGTGCCAAACACTTTGCGGGTTATGCTTTTGCAGAAGCCGGAAGAGATTACAATACCGTGATGGTAAGTGATGAGGTACTTCATAATGTAATTTTACCACCATTTAAAGCTTCAGTTGATGCAGGTGTGAAAACTTTTATGAATTCTTTCAATGAATTAAATGGTATTCCTGCAACAGGTAGTAAGTTACTTCAAAGGGATATCTTAAAAAAGAACTGGAATTTTGATGGATTTGTCGTTTCAGATTGGGGTTCTATAATTGAAATGATTCCTCATGGTTATGCCAAAAACAGCAAGCATGCTGCAGAAATTGCCATTCAAGCAGGTTCTGATATGGATATGGAATCGTATGCGTATGTGGAACATTTAAGTGCTTTAGTAAAAGAAGGAAAGGTAAGTGAAAATCTAATTAATGATGCCGCAAGAAGAATTCTTAAAGTAAAATTCGAATTGGGTTTATTTGACAATCCATATAAATATTGCGATGAAGCACATGAAAAAGCAACAGTTGGAAAACAAGAATTTCATGATGCTGTTTTAGATGTAGCTAAAAAATCAATTGTTTTATTAAAGAACGAAAACAACCTATTGCCTTTAGCGCAATCGGGCAAAAAAGTTGCCTTAATTGGTGCTTTAGCTTCAGACAAAACAAGTCCTTTAGGAAGTTGGCGTATTGCTGCACAAGACAATACAGCTATTTCTGTATTAGAAGGAATGCAACACTATAAAAATAACCAACTTACTTATGTAAAGGGTGCTGATCTTACTGTTGGTAGAACGCAGTTTGTATGGGAAACGCACATTAATACGACTGATACATCAGGTTTTGCAGAAGCGATTGAAGTGGCTAAAAAAGCCGATGTTGTAGTAATGGTATTAGGAGAACACGGGTTGCAAACCGGAGAAGGAAGAAGTAGAACAGACCTAGGTTTACCTGGTGTACAACAAGAATTATTAGAAACCATTTATAAAGTAAATAAAAATATTGTTTTGGTTTTAAATAACGGTCGTCCATTAGCTCTTCCGTGGGCTGCAGAAAACATCCCTGCTATTGTAGAAGCTTGGCATTTGGGTACAGAAAGCGGAAATGCAATCGCTAAAGTGTTATATGGAGATTACAACCCAAGTGGAAAATTACCTATGACGTTTCCAAGAAATGTAGCGCAAGTGCCTATTTATTATAATTATAAAAATACAGGACGCCCTACAATGAATGAACCAGAAAGTGTATTTTGGTCGCATTATTCAGATGAAAAAAACACCCCGCTTTATGCTTTTGGGCACGGTTTAAGTTATTCTAAATTTGAGTATTCAGATTTAAAATTAAGTTCAACTACATTAGCTCAAGGAGGAAATATAAACGTTACTGTAACTTTAAAAAACAATAGTAATGTCGCAGGAAAAGAAGTAGTACAATTGTATATTAGAGATATAATTGGAAGTACAACTCGACCAGTTAAAGAATTAAAAGGATTCGAAATGGTGAACTTACAACCTAACGAAACCAAAACAATTACTTTTACAATTACAGAAGAAATGCTTGCCTTTTATACTGCTAACAACAAATGGGAAACCGAAGCAGGAGATTTCAAAGTATTTATAGGAGGAAGTTCAGATAAAACATTGGAAGCAAATTTCGAATTCATTAAAACCAATTAACATGAGAGTATTTCTTGTTCTATTTTTAGTAAGTCAATTTTCATTTTCGCAAGATGATAAAAGAAAATTGGTATGGGAAGAAAATTTTAACACAACAACACTCGATGAAACCAGTTGGAATTTCGAGTTGGGTAATGGTTGTCCAAATTTATGTGGTTGGGGAAATAATGAAGCTCAATTGTATACAAATAAAAATCACGAACTAAAAGATGGCTTTCTAATTATTGAAGCAAAAAAAGAAGGCGAAAGTTATACTTCTACAAGAATTACCACCCAAAATAAAAAAGCATTTCAATACGGACGTATAGAAACTCGTGCGAAATTACCTGTTGGTACAGGTTTATGGCCTGCTTTCTGGATGTTAGGTCAAAACATCTCCACTGTAGGTTGGCCTAAATGTGGTGAAATTGATATTTTAGAATATGTGGGTAAACAACCCGATATTGTTTTTACTTCTTTACATACACAAGCCAGTCATGGAAATACGATTAACACAAAGAAAACAACAATACCAACTATAGAAGAAGGTTTTCATACCTACGCAATTGATTGGGATAAAGATAAAATAGCATTTTTTGTTGACGATGCATTAGTTTACACGTTTCAACCCGAAGTAAAAGATGAAAATACTTGGCCGTATAACCAACCTTTTTATTTTATTATTAATGTGGCAATAGGCGGAAATTTTGGAGGTCCAACTATTGATGCTACTATTTTACCACAAAAATTCATTTTAGATTATATTAAAGTATATCAATAAACTCAGTAGTTTATTGCTTTTTTTAACGCATCTTATTTAAATTTAGTACAATAAAAACGTTAAATTTTTAAATTATATTTGGTATTTAGAATTATTTAACATTATATTTGCTACCAATTAACCCCTAAAACCTATTTGCTTATTAAATAAAAATACTTTTTTAAAAATTTTAGTTCCAAATCTAAAAAGTATATTTATGGCAAATAAGGTACAAACTCCTGACGCAATTTTATTGCAAAACTACATTAGTGGAGACGAAACAGCTTTACAAGTTTTAATAGAAAGACACCAGTCTAAAATCTTTGGATTTATTTATTCTAAAATTCCAGATCGTTCGGTTTGTGATGATATTTTTCAAGATACGTTTATTAAAGTAATTAAAACCTTACGCACCAAAGGCTATAATGAAGAAGGTAAGTTTCTACCTTGGGTAATGCGTATCGCTTCTAATTTAGTTATTGACTATTTCAGACATAATAAAAAAATGCCATTTCAACGAGAAACCGACGAATATAGTATTTTTGATTTTATGACCGATTCAAGTTTGACAATTGAAAACCAACTGATTGAAAATCAAGTAGAATTAGACGTTAGAAAAATCTTAGAACAATTGCCTGATGATCAAAAAGAAGTCATAAAAATGCGTTTTTATGAAGATTTAAGTTTCAAAGAGATTTCTGAAATTACAGGTGTAAGCATCAATACTGCCTTGGGTAGAATGCGCTATGCTGTAATTAATTTGAGAAAAATTATCGAAAAAAATAATATTATTTTAACGAATTAAAGGTTTCATACAATAATATAATGTGTTTTTGCGTTATCCTATAAATAAACATTTAAGTTCGTATATGGGAAAACTTTACGCTAAAAAAAGACAATCAATTAAAGAAATGAAACCCAGTAAAAATGTAGTTAGTTTTATATTGAGTTATTCGCAGGCTATGAAAATGGTTAAAGTAGGAAACCTTACTTTTGAAAGCATAGCAAATTGATTAAAAATGCTTCGGAAGATTATTTCGAAGCATTTTTTTTATAATATTCGTTAAGAACAGATTTTCTTCCAATCGTTTTGGTAATGGTATCTTTTTCTAAGTCCCATCCTCTAGCAGGTGAGTATTCTCGTCCGTACCAAATAATTTGTAAGTGCAACTCGTTCCACGTTTCTTTCGGAAAAATAGCTTTGGCATCTTTCTCGGTTTGTACCACGTTTTTGCCAGAAGTTAAATTCCATCGGTATAATAATCGGTGAATATGTGTATCTACAGGAAATGCCGGCACTCCAAATGCTTGACTCATCACAACACTTGCGGTTTTATGCCCAACAGCAGGTAAGGCCTCTAACGCTTCAAAACTTTGCGGGACTTCGCCATTGTATTTTTCTATTAAGATGTGCGATAAACCGTGAATCCCTTTCGATTTCATAGGCGATAATCCGCAAGGACGAATGATTTCCTTAATTTCTTCCACACTCATTTTTATCATATCGTACGGATTATCTGCTTTAGCAAATAACAAAGGCGTAATCTGATTGACACGAACATCTGTACATTGCGCCGATAGTAAAACAGCAATTAGTAAAGTATACGGATCTTTATGGTCTAACGGAATCGGAATTTCAGGATACAAATCGTTTAACGTATTTATAACAAATGTTGCACGCTCTTTTTTAGTCATTTTTGTATATTTGATGTGGTAAAGTTAATCAATGCAATAACAATATCAAAAATCAATAACAATAGCAATAATCAACAATAATACTTTGCGAACCTTGCGGTTAATTTTTTTTACCACGGATTACACAGATTACACGGATTTTCAAAAATCAATAGCAATGAACCCTAAACCCTAAACCCTAAACCTTAAACCCAACACCTAACACCTTAAACCCAAAATTATGACCCATTTAAAAGTAGGCGATACCGCACCAAGTTTCTCAGGAACTGACCAAAACGGAAAACAACATTCCTTAGCAGATTATAAAGGAAAAAAACTAGTAGTATTCTTTTATCCGAAAGCCAATACGCCGGGTTGCACGGCCGAAGCTTGTGATTTACGAGACAATTACGAACGCTTTCAAGCTAATAATTACGAATTGATAGGCGTGAGTGCCGATAGTGCCAAAGCGCAAAAGAAATTTGAAGAAAAATATAGTTTTCCATTTGCCTTATTGGCAGACGAAGACAAATCTGTGATTGAAGCCTTTGGCGTTTGGGGACCTAAAAAGTTTATGGGTAAAGAATATGACGGTATTCATAGAACCACGTTTGTTATAGACGAAAATAGTACTATAACAGATGTTATATCTGATGTGAAAACCAAAGCACACGCCAGTCAGATTTTAGGATAAAGAAAAAGGGTTTTCAAACATTTTGAAAACCCTTTTTTCTTTCTATTTAAGTGAAATTCATTAATTTGATTTCACTTAAATTTTAGTTATTAAAAAAGGAATTTCATTTTGTCTGTATTCTCCATACCTTCTGTAAAATCTTCCGTCTGGTAATAAAATTATATAATTACCACAATAAGTTGCGTTTTCAAAAAGTAATTTTTTTATTATTCCATTTTTGTCTTCCGCTACACTTTTCTTTTTATAAACATACATTTTTTCAGTTACAAAAAATTGAGAAATATTTTTATTTTTCTTAAGATACCTTTTGTAAGAGTAATCACTAGTATAATGATCTATGCAAGAATCATGTGGGATTATGTCTGGATTTATAAAAAAATTAATTATTATTATATTTGAATCCTCAATTTTAACTCCCGTTAACTCAAATAATTCTGCTACTAATTCAGTTCTTACATTCTCCTTAAAATTTTCATCAAAAAAATTTTGTGAATAAAAATTCAAACTAAATAGAAGGAATGTAGTAAAGATAATTTTCTTCATTTTTTAATTTTAAGTTGAATTGAATTGTAGTTTACAATTTCATTGTCAAGCTGAACTCGTTTCAGCTTCTCTAAATGTAAGGTTTTTAAATACATTTAGATTCCGAAATAAATTCGGAATGACAAAAAAATGACTTTTAAACTGCCTCTTTTTTTAATATTTCAGGTAACTATTTATTATGTTTAGAATCAAAATCTACCGTCCATTCAATGCCGTATTTGTCTCTAAACATCCCAAAGTAGGAGCCCCAAGGGCTATCCGATATAGGAAATTCTACAGTACCGCCAGCTGAAAGTCCGTTGAACAATTTGTCGGCTTCTTCTTTGCTTTCTGTACTAATGGCAATTTTACTTCTGTTTTCATTTTCATTTACTTTTCCCATAAATTCAGGAACATCATTTCCCATTAACACATTTTGCCCAATAGGAAGTGTAATGTGCATAATTTTGTTTGCCTCGCTTTCTGGAATGGGAAATTCAGCACTTTCCATTTCTTTGAAACGAGTTACTTGTGCGAATTCACCACCAAATACAGATTTATAAAATAGAAATGCTTCTTCTGCATTTCCGTTAAAGTTGATGTATGGATTTATTTGAGCCATAATTTATTGATTTTGTAATCTATTTAACAACGATTATTTTTATTAAACACACGTTTAAAAAGTACTTTATTGTCTTTTGCAATATAGTCGCCAGAAAGTATTAAATACGGATGATTGTGCGAAAATCCTGCGTTGCGACTTCTTACAATTATTTTATCGTTTACTTTTAGACTTTTAAGTAGCTCAAATTCTTTTGGAATAAATTGCATCATATAAGTTTCGCCCTCAATTTCTACGATAAGCCATTTTGGACCAGCTGATTGTGTATTTTCACGCTGAAAAGTAACTGACGTAACCACCGCTTCCATATCGCTGAAATCTTTAAAGTGCTTTTTTACTTT
>NZ_JBIKJI010000169.1:0-4068 GCF_044361065.1 Flavobacterium sp. | reverse complement strand
ACATTCACTTCGCCAACGGCACTGGCTTGGTAGCTTCCATTGTGTTTTTCAGTAATATCACGCAATGCACGAGACGAGCTCATATTAGAAACTGAATTTCCTGGTGTTTTACTCAAAACATAATCGGCTACAGCCACTAACGTATATTCTTCTCCAAACATTTCACCATCATTAGAAATAAATGCCAAACGATCTACATCCGGGTCTACTACAATTCCGAAATCGGCTTTTTCATCTAAAACAAGCTTACATATATCCGTTAAATGTTCTTTTAAAGGTTCTGGATTATGAGGAAAATGTCCGTTTGGTTCGCAATATAATTTCACCACTTCCACGCCCATTTGTTCTAATAAATTAGGAATGACAATTCCTCCAGAAGAATTTACACCATCTACTACAACTTTATATTTCTTAGTTTTCACTAAATCGGCATCTACTAAAGGCAATTCCAATACTTCATCAATATGAATATCCATATAAGAATCGTTAGTCGTAACTTCACCTAAACTATCAACATCTACAAAATCAAACGCTTCTGCCTCAGCAATTTCTAAAATTTTAGCACCTTCTGCCCCACTTAAAAATTCGCCTTTGGCATTTAATAATTTTAAAGCATTCCATTGTTTCGGATTGTGAGAAGCCGTTAATATAATTCCACCATCAGCTTGTTCCATAGGAACGGCCACTTCTACTGTTGGTGTAGTTGAGAGTCCTAAATCGATAACATCAATTCCTAATCCTAAAAGGGTGTTTTGCACTAAATTATGAATCATAGGTCCAGAAATACGTGCATCACGACCAATTACAACTTTAAGTCTTCTATCTGTAACGGTAGAGGTGTTTTTTAAAAATGTACCATATGCCGAAGCAAATTTTACAGCATCTACAGGCGTTAAATTATCGCCTACTTTACCTCCAATGGTACCTCTAATTCCTGAAATTGATTTTATTAATGTCATTATTTAATGTTTATAAAGTTTAAAAGGGTTATTAATTGAAAAGTAAACCCCGCATAAAATACAAAGATAAATCTTCAACATAAGATAACAATAAAACATTCAAAGAATTTTATATATTTACGAAAGAAATAATTTTTAATTTTTTTCGCAACACAGATTTTAAAAATTATATAAATTTCTAAAATTTCTAAAATCTGTGTTTCTAAATTATTATTCCATTTAACCAAATAAACAACTCAACCACAAACTTGAACTATCTCGCACACATATACCTTTCCGATGAAGATGATTTCATTAAAATTGGCAATTTTATGGCCGATGCTATTAAAGGAAATTCATATGAGTCGTATCCTGTAGGTATTCAAATTGGGGTGAAACTGCACCGTTTTATTGATAGTTTTACAGATTCACACGAAATATATCGTAAAAGCAAACATCGATTACATCAGAAGTTTGGACATTATTCAGGTGTGATAATGGATATTGTTTACGATCATTTTTTAGCAAAAAACTGGCAGCAATTTTCTGACATACCTCTTGAACAGTATGCCGATGATTTTTATAACCTACTACAAAAGGAATATGCAATTTTAACCCCAAAAACGCAAAATGCATTACCTTATATGGTAAAAACCAATTGGTTGGTGTGTTATCAATCATTAGAAGGGTTAGAATTAATTTTATTTCAAATGGATTATCGTACTAAAAACCGAGTAAATATGCCCACTGCGATGGAAGACATTCAAGCGTTTTATAAAGAAATTGAACACGAATTTTTAACGTTTTTTACAGCATTACAACATCACACTAAATTAGAATTAAATACATTAAGAAATGAGTTTTGTTACTACAATTAAACAACAGTTTGAAGCCAACGAAAATGTGGCCTACGGAAAAAAGCAAAGTGATTATTTAAAGAATAATTTTTCTTTTTATGGCATTCAAACCCAAGCCAGACGTGATATTCTAAAAAAGTGTACTTCTATTTATAAAGATGAAATTAAAACAAATTTTAGAGCCATTTGTTGGCAATTGTATCAATTTCCACATCGAGAAATGCATCACGCTGCCATTGATGTTTTCATCAAAGAAATCAAGAATAACTATCAAATTGAAGATATACTTTTAATTGAAAAACTCATTACAACTAACTCCTGGTGGGACAGTGTAGACACTTTAGCAAAATACGCTGTGGGTGGCTATTTAGAAACGTTTCCAGAAAAAAAATATGAAATTATCGAAGCATTTTCCAATGCTGATAATATGTGGCTCAACCGAACGGCGATTATTTTTCAATTGGGCTATAAACAAAAAACAGATTTTAATGTACTGGTTTCCGAATGCGAAAAACACAAACAGTCTACTGAGTTTTTCATTCAAAAAGCCATAGGTTGGGCATTACGCGAATACGGTTCGGTAAATCCAACAGCGGTTTTAAATTATGTAAACAGCACCAATTTAAAACCCTTAAGCAAAAAAGAAGCTATTAGAAAAATCATTTAATTGCTATTTTTGCAACAAATTCACTATTTCAATTTATAATAGTTCAGTATTTCGTAGCAAAATAAAATCCGTTACATCTGTCAAATCTGCGTACCTAAAACATTTTATCTTTTAAAAAATTAGCGTATTTTAGCCATTCTAAATAAAAAACACTTGTGTTAAAGCGAATACAAAAAATAGCGTATTTTTTTGAAAACTATTTTTCTAAACTGAAGTCGGTGTTAGAGCCGCGTCAATTTTTATACATTTCAAGTGTATTAGTAGGATTATCAGCGGCTTTGGCGGTAATTGTATTGAAAACATTTGCCCACAACGTATTTATATTTTCACAATATTTAAACACAAAACTGCATTTACCTTACAGTAAAAGTACCTTACCTATTATTGGAATTTTATTGACGGTTTTTGTAATAAAAAATTTCTTAAACGGAAACATCCAAAAAGGAACCTCTCAAATTATGTATGCGGTTGCCAAAAAGCGCAGCGTAATGCCTGGTAAGCAAATGTATGCCCAAATAATTACCAGTTCGTTAACTGTAGGTATGGGTGGAAGCGCTGGATTGGAGTCGCCTATTACCATTACTGGTGCGGCTTTTGGAAGTAATTACGCTTTAAAATACCGATTAAGTTATAAAGACAGAACCTTACTTTTAGCCTGTGGTGTCGCTGCCGGAATAGCTGCTGCCTTTAACGCGCCAATTGCGGGCGTTTTGTTTGCTATTGAAGTAGTTTTAGCAGAAATTAGTATTACGGCTTTTACGCCTTTAATAATTAGTGCTGCAACGGGATCGATTGTTTCGATGTTATTATTAAATGAAGATGCATTATTTAGTTTCAAATCGATACAAGATTTTGATTCTAAAAACATTCCTTTTTATATTATTTTAGGAATTTTGTCTGGGTTTGTTTCCATTCATTACGCCAGAAATTTTAGAAAAGTAGAACATTTTTTCGCCACACGAAGTAAAAACACCTACCGAAAAGCCTTGTTTGGTGCCTTAATTTTAGGGATATTAATTTTTATATTCCCCAGTTTATTTGGTGAAGGATACGAAGGGATTAAGCTTTTAGCCGCCAATCAGCCAGAAAAACTATTAGAAAATACCCTTTTAGAAAAATTTGAATCGAACAAATGGATTATTTTTGGTTTCATTACCTTAACCCTATTGTTTAAAGTTTTTGCGACAGGAATTACTTTAGGTGCGGGTGGAAATGGTGGTAACTTCGCCCCTTCTTTGTTTGTGGGTTCGTATTTGGGGTTTTCTACCGCGTATTTTATTAATATGCTAAAAATTACGAATTTACCTATTAGTAATTTTACTTTGGTGGGAATGTCTGGTGTATTAAGTGGTTTGTTTCATTCGCCATTAACTGCTATTTTCTTAATTGCTGAAATTACGGGTGGCTATAGTTTAATGGTGCCCTTAATGTTGGTTTCTTCTATTAGTTTTGCCATCTCTAAACACTTTGAACCGTATTCATTTGACATTAAAAATTTAGCGGACAAAGGCGAAGTTTTTACAGATGATAAAGACAAAAATATTTTACAGTCTATTGATGTTAAACGTTTGATTAACAATAATTTTAATACCGTTACCGAATCTAA
>NZ_JBIKJI010000037.1:0-15359 GCF_044361065.1 Flavobacterium sp. | reverse complement strand
TGCTGTAAAAGTGGCTGTAGACATTGCCCATATGGTTTCGACAAAAAAACAGGAACAAATAAAAAATAGTTTTAGACAACCGATTTTCAAACATAAATTTCTGAAAATCAAAATTCTAAAAATCAAAAATCAAAAAAAAAAAAAAAATGACTTTTAAAGAGCAAATACAACAAGGAATTCCAGATGTTTTACCGCAACATAAACCGTATGATGCCGCAATAAATCACGCACCAAAACGTAAAGAAATTCTTTCAGACGAAGAAAAAAAATTAGCTTTAAAAAACGCTTTACGCTATTTTGATGTCAAACATCATGCCACGTTACTGCCAGAATTTAAAGCAGAATTAGAAAAATATGGTCGAATTTATATGTATCGATTTCGACCAGATTACGAAATGAAAGCCAGACCAATTTCTGAATATCCAGGAAATTCTGAGCAGGCAAAAGCCATTATGTTGATGATCCAAAATAATTTAGATTATGCAGTAGCACAACATCCGCATGAATTAATTACATATGGAGGAAATGGTGCGGTTTTTCAAAATTGGGCACAATATTTACTTACTATGAAATATTTGTCTGAAATGACAGATGAACAAACGTTATCTATGTATTCTGGTCATCCGATGGGATTATTCCCTTCTCATAAAGAGGCACCAAGAGTTGTAGTTACCAACGGAATGGTAATTCCAAATTACTCTAAACCAGATGATTGGGAAAAAATGAATGCTTTAGGCGTGTCGCAATACGGACAAATGACCGCAGGAAGTTATATGTATATTGGACCTCAAGGTATTGTTCATGGCACTACAATTACCGTTTTAAACGGTTTTCGAAAAATAAAAAAATCACCAAAAGGAGGATTATTTGTAACTTCAGGTTTAGGTGGAATGTCTGGCGCACAGCCAAAAGCAGGAAATATTGCGGGATGTGTTACCGTTTGCGCGGAAGTGAATCCTAAAATTACACATATTCGCCATTCACAAGGTTGGATAAATGAAGTAATTGAAGACATTACACTTTTAGTAGCGAGAGTTAGAAAAGCATTGGAAACCAATGAAGTAGTTTCTATTGCTTATTTAGGAAATGTTGTAGATGTTTGGGAACGATTTGATGAAGAAAATTTACACATCGATTTAGGTTCTGACCAAACGTCACTTCACAATCCTTGGGCTGGTGGCTACTACCCTATTGGATTTACATTTGATGAGTCAAATGAAATGATGGCAAATCATCCAGAAAAATTTAAGGAAGAAGTACAAAAAACGTTGCGTCGACATGCGCTTGCAATTAATAAACATACGGATAAAGGTGCCTATTTCTTCGACTATGGAAATGCGTTTTTATTAGAAGCTTCAAGAGCAGGTGCAGATGTTTTTGCAGAGAATCATATCGATTTTAAATACAATAGTTACGTACAAGACATTATGGGTCCAATGTGTTTTGATTATGGATTTGGACCATTTCGTTGGGTTTGTGCCTCAGGAAATCCTGAAGATTTAGCTAAAACTGATGAAATTGCTTGTTCTGTTTTAGAAGAAATGATTACAACTTCGCCAGTTGAAATTCAACAACAAATGGCAGACAATATTCAGTGGATTAAAGGCGCTCAAGAAAATAAATTAGTGGTAGGATCGCAAGCTCGTATTTTATATGCTGATGCCGAAGGACGAATTAAAATTGCAGAAGCATTTAATCAAGCAATAGCTCGAGGCGAAATTGGAATGGTAATTTTAGGAAGAGACCATCATGATGTTTCAGGTACAGATTCGCCATACAGAGAAACGTCTAATATTTATGACGGTTCCAGATTTACAGCCGATATGGCCATTCAAAATGTAATTGGCGACAGTTTCCGTGGTGCCACTTGGGTTTCTATTCATAATGGCGGCGGCGTTGGCTGGGGTGAAGTCATAAACGGTGGTTTTGGCATGCTTCTTGATGGTACAAAAGAAGCATCTAAGCGTTTGGAAATGATGTTGTTCTGGGATGTAAATAATGGAATATCAAGAAGAAATTGGGCCAGAAATGAAGGCGCAATATTCGCTATAAAACGTGCAATGGAAGCTCAACCTTTATTAAAAGTAACGCTTCCAAACTTAGTTGACGAAAAATTATTAAATTAAATATTAGAATATGAAATTAATTAAACTTCTATCGGTTATAGGATTTTTCATCCTTACTTCTTGTTCGTCTGTATATGTAAATACAGATTATGACAAAAAAGCAAATTTTGCAGCTTACAAAACCTATGCCTATAATAAAAGCAGCATAGATAAATTAGAAATTTCAGATTTAGACAAGAAGCGTATTTTATATGCAATTGATGCTGTAATGCCTACTAAACAATTTTCAAAATCTGAAAATCCCGATGTTTTAATCAATATTTTCACCAAAGAGCGTGAACGTGTTAATGTATACAACAACATGGGTTGGGGCTACGGTTTTGGCTGGGGCTGGGGTCCAGGTTGGGGAATGGGAATGGGTTTCACGCAAACAACGACTACTCCAGAAGGCACGTTATATATTGACATTGTTGATGCAAAAACTAAAGAGTTAGTTTGGCAAGGTATAGGAACAGGATATTTAACAACAAACTTTGAAAAGAAAGACGAACGAATTGCTGAATTTGTTTCAAAAATTTTAGAGAAATACCCACCAGTAATAAAATAAAAGTTCAAGTAAATATATTAATCCTGATACGTTTTTTAAATTCTTGTCAGGATTTTTATTTGCATGATAAAAATCATAATTGGATTTAAAATTTATTGTAATTTTACAACAAATAACAAACAACCTTTATGGAACTTAATTTTGAAAGTAACCCTCTGATAGACAGATTACCTGAACATTTAAAACAGTTTATTATCCCACAAGATTATTCTGATTACACACCAATTAATCAAGCGGTTTGGAGATATGTAATGCGTAAAAACGTAAATTATTTATCAAAAGTGGCACATAATTCTTATTTAGAAGGATTAGAAAAAACGGGCTTAGAAATTGATAATATTCCTAACATGTATGGTATGAACCGAATTTTGAAAGAAATTGGTTGGGCTGCTGTGGCAGTTGACGGATTTATTCCTCCAAGTGCTTTTATGGAATTTCAAGCTTATAATGTTTTAGTAATTGCTTGTGATATTAGACAATTAGAACATATTGAATACACTCCCGCTCCAGATATTATTCATGAAGGTGCTGGACACGCTCCTATTATTGCCAATCCAGAATATGCAGAATATTTACGTCGTTTTGGCGAAATTGGTTGCAAGGCCATTTCATCTTCAAGAGATTACGAATTATACGAAGCCGTTCGATTATTATCTATCGTAAAAGAAGCTGAAGACACTCCGGAAACTGAAATTAAAGCTGCAGAAGACCAAGTTGAATTTTTACAAAACAATATGGGTGAATTGTCTGAAATGTCAAAAATTAGAAATTTACATTGGTGGACAGTAGAATATGGCTTAATTGGAACAGTGGAAAACCCAAAAATATATGGTGCAGGTTTGCTATCATCTATTGGTGAAAGTGCTTGGTGTATGACAGATGAAGTAAAAAAACTTCCCTACGATATTTCAGCAGCAGACCAAAGTTTTGATATCACCAAACCACAACCTCAACTTTATGTAACGCCAGATTTTGCCAAATTAAGTTCTGTTTTAGAAGAATTTGCAAATAAAATGGCATTGCGAACAGGAGGTTTATCTGGAATTCAAAAATTAATTACTTCAAAAGCTATGGGTACTGCAGAGTTAAGTACTGGCTTACAAATTTCAGGTATTTTTACTAACGTTATTGAAAACGAAGGAAAACCAGTATACATTCAAACCACAGGAAATACAGCTTTATCATATAGAGAAAAAGAATTAGTAGGACACGGAACAGCATCGCATCCTGATGGATTTGGTTCGCCAATAGGAATGCTAAAAGGCATCAACTTGGCCATAGAAGATATGGGCCCAAGAGATTTACGCGCCTATGATATTTACGAAGGCGAACAAATTACTTTAGAATTTGAAGGAAACATTAAAGTTTCTGGTGAAATTATTACAGGTACACGAAATTTACAAGGTGAAATTTTACTAATTAAATTCAAAAACTGTACAGTAACTCACGGCGAAACGGTATTATTTGCTCCAGAATGGGGAATTTATGATATGGCTGTAGGTAAAAAAATAACATCTGCCTTTTCAGGACCTGCAGATGTTTCAAGTTTTGATATGATTACCCACGTTCCAACATCGCATACTATAAAACAAAAAAAATCAAGCAAACGAGAAGAACTTGAAAATTTATACCTAAATATTAGAAAATTAAGAGAAGGAAAATCTGCTGAAATCACGCTGAAAGAAGCATTTGGTGCTGTAACTGCAAATCACGAAAACGATTGGTTACTTTCAGTTGAAATTGCCGAATTAGCTAAAAAAGAAAATCATTCGGATTTAATTGATAAAGTTTTAAATCATTTAGAAAAAGTTAAAACAAAACGTCCGGAAATTGCACATTTAATTGACGGCGGTTTAGCTTTAATTTTCGAAAAACAAACTACATAGTAACATTTGTTACATAAAAATTATAAGATTCCCATATATTTGCTAAAAACAAAACAATATGGGAATTTTAGATTTTTTAGGATTTGGTGATAAATCCGCTCAAATTGCAGCATTTAAAGAAAAAAATGCAATAATCATTGATGTTAGAACATATGAAGAATTTGCTGGAGGACACATTCAAAACTCCAAAAACATTCCTTTACAAATTATCGAATCGAAAATTAACGACATAAAAAAACTAAACAAACCAGTTATTGCTTGTTGCAGAAGCGGAAACAGAAGCGGAATGGCAACAAACATACTAAAACGAAACGGTATTGAATGCATAAATGGCGGTAGCTGGCAAAGCTTACAAAGCAAATTATAATAGATGCCTTAAAATTTCATTTCAGGATATTTAGTAACAATGGCATTAATTTTCTGTTTTAAATTATCCTGAAATTTTAAATGACTTTCAGAATTAGGATTAAAAGGTCTGTGATTCAATGCTTTTTGAATTTCTGAAACGTGTTGCATCGTTTCAAATTCTTTTTCATTTATATAATTTTCAGAAAATCGCATCCAAATGTAATCAATTGCGGTTTGATTTGGATGTAACATATCTTCCGCATAAAATCGATAATCTCGTAACTCATCCATCATAATTTCATAACTTGGGAAATAAATACTTGAAGTAGCATTTGTTAGAAAATGATACAGCGCAGTAATTAAATGCGATTTACTTACATTGTTTTCTACAAAACCGTCTTTACTATGACGAACAGGAGAAATCGTAAAAATAAATTTACAATTTGGATTTACAACTTGAATTTCTGAAACAATTCTTTTCAAACTCGCTTCTACATCAGCAACATAAAGCAACTCTTTTACAAATTGTTTTTGTGAAACTTTATGACAATTCGCAACAAGCGTATCGCTTTCAATATGCTTGTACACCCAAGAAGTTCCTAAAGTAATTAGACAATGTGTCGCTTTTTCAAGATGCCCGTTTGTGGTATCAATCAATTGATTTAAAGTAGTAAGAAATTCCGTCTTATTAGGATTAGAAAGTTCGGAATGTACTTCAAAACAATGCCAAGCTTCGTTATGAAAAAATATATCTTTCTCTGTAAAATATTTTTTATGAAGACTTCTAAGAATTATTTTTTCTAATGATATTGGATTAAAAATAATTCCAAACGGATTGGTTATATTTTGGAATTTAAAATAGTCAAATTTATCACCCATATTTTCAGCAAAACAAGAACCTAAAGAAACTAATTTTGAAGAATAATCAATTAAAAAATCAGATTTTTTTATAGGAATGGTGGTTTGAAATTTCATAGCAATGTTTATCTTCTTTCAAAAATACAAAAACAAGTTAAATAGTTGTAAAAAAATATGTAAAGACTTTTTATTGCTTACTTTTGCGACTTAAATTTTCACAAATGAAATTGCTTTATAAGTATTTACGAAAACACAAATTACTACTCTTTTTTGCACTTTTAATGGCTACCATAAACATATGTTTTAGTTTATCGGATTCGATTATTACGGGTAAATTGATGCAGGATTGTGGTGTGGGAATTGCGAAATACAAAGGCGATGAAATCGGTTTCATAAAATCTGTTGGTTTTTGGTTAGGCCTTTCGCTTACAGCTGCAATGATTTCTCGTATCACAAAAAACTTTCAAGATTACTTTACCAATATTGTCATTCAAAGAACAGGTGCAGAAATGTATACGGATGGCATAAAAAAGTCTTTAGATTTACCTTACGAAGATTTTGAAGATCAAAGTAGTGGCGAAACCTTAAGTAAATTGCAGAAAGCCCGAACCGACTCAGAAAAGCTAATTACACTATCTATTTCATTGATTTTTCAAACCATAATTGGATTCATTTTTGTAATTGTTTACATTTCAAGAATTGACTACAGAATTGCATTTATTTTTGTATTAACCGCACCTATTATTGCATTTATTAGTTCCTTCTTAGGTAAAAAAATAAAAGCAGTGGCGAGAAATATCGTTATGCAAACCAATTCCTTAGCGGGATCAACCACAGAAAGTTTACGAAATATAGAATTGGTTAAAAGTTTGGGTTTAACCAAACAGGAAGAAAACAGGTTAAATTCAAATACACATAAAATTTTACAACTTGAAATTCAGAAAATTCGTTTTATAAGAAGTTTGAGTTTTATTCAAGGTACAACGGTGCATTTTATGCGAACGTGTGTAATATTCGGATTATATTATTTCTTATTTAGCGATAAAATTGTTGTTGGCGATTTACTAACTATGGTATTTTTTACCTTTTTTATTTTTAACCCATTGCAAGAATTAAGTGCTTTTATTATCGCTAAAAATGAAACAAAAGTATCGATGGAAAACTTCGAAAAATTGTTAAAAGCCAAATCAGAACACCGACCAGAAGAGCCAGAAAATTTTGGAAAAATAAGTTCTTTAGTGTTTACCGATGTAAGTTTCAAACATAAAACTGCCAAACAGCCTGCGGTTGAAAACATAAACTTTTCTATCAAACAAGGTGAAACTGTTGCATTTGTAGGTCCATCAGGATCCGGAAAAACAACTTTAGTTAAATTATTGGTTGGCTTATATCCGCCAGCAATTGGTCACGTTTTGTATAATGGTATCGATTCTAAAAAAATTGATATTTTAAAATTGCGAAAACAATTAGGGTTTGTAACACAAGACGCACAATTGTTTTCTGGAACAATTAGAGAAAATTTATTGTTTGTAAAACCAAAAGCAACAGATGAAGAATTAATAAGCGCGTTGCAAAAAGCAAGTTGTGGCAAACTTTTAGAACGTGCGGAAAACGGTTTAAATTCGACAATTGGTGAAGGTGGAATTAAAATTTCTGGAGGCGAAAAACAACGTTTGTCTATAGCCAGAGCTATTTTGAGACAGCCCAATTTATTAATTTTCGATGAAGCAACTTCTGCTTTAGATTCGATTACCGAAGAAGAAATTAATAGTACGATAAGAAATATTTCTGATGAAAACAGAATTACTATTTTAATTGCTCATCGATTATCAACCATAATGCACGCTGATAAAATTTTCGTATTAGAACAAGGTAAAATTATTGAACAAGGTAAACACGAAGATTTATTGGTTGAAAAAGGGTTGTATTATGCGATGTGGCGACAACAAATTGGGGAAAGAAAATAATTTATTTACTCTACTTCCACGCGACTTTTTCTGCGGTTATCTTCTATTATTTTAAATCTTTTTTTATCCTCGCCACGAATCCAACGTAAAAAACCCTTATCATCATAAATAGCAAAGTAGCCGTGTTCATTATTACGAGCGTGGTCCCAAGACTCCCTAACATAATTATTACCTTCTAAATCCCACAAATTATAAGCAGAATGTGAGCACCAAGTCTTATAGTATTTCATTCCTTTGTAGAAAATAGTGAACGGTGCTACTTTTCTCCCGCAAAATAGTTCACAAGTAATATCCTCTAAAGCCTCAACAGTAATAACAGCAATATCTCTATCCTTAATATATAATCCTATGTTTTTAAATCTGTCTTTTGTCCAAATTTTATTGGGATTTGCATCAATCGAATAGTAAAGATTATTAGTTAAACTTGGTGTTTCCTCAGTTACACTTGGGTCGCGTTGTGGAATTGTTTTCTTGAAATGTATTTTTAATTTGTCTTCTAACTTGTATAATATCATAAAACGACTTTAGAAATTGTTTTTTTAAACAAACAATGCATCTTTTTTTGTAACATCAATTTTTTTTCCAATTATATTTTCAATTTTATTGAAAAATTTATTTACGTTGTTACCTTCAAAACAATACTTTTCTGAATCTTCTGGAAGAAAATCCAAATTATTAGGATGTAATAAAAATTTGTAATTTGCCCCTTCTACTGAATAAATTTTTAATTTATAATCAGAAAGAAAATTGTCAATATTATCTTTTAAAGAATCAATTTGAAAGAATAATTGTAATTCTTTCATTTTGATAAACAATTTTAATTCTTTAGTATTTATAAAATTAATTTTTATTTCTTTTTTATTTTTTAAATCATAAAATAAATTTTTATCTAATTGTCTTTCAATAAATCTTAAATAGTAAAATTCACCACTCTCTTCGTGATGAAATTCATAATAATAATCTTTTTTAAATTCCATATTACATACTATTAAAATTATATTTACACTGAGCCTTTGCGTGATATATTACTTTATGAAATTCACCGCATTCTCTAAAACCTCAGCAATTCCTTTAGCATTTTTACCTTTTCCTGAAGCGAAAAACGGTTGTCCGCCTCCATTTCCATCAATGTATTTTCCTAATTCACGAATTACAGTTCCAGCGTTTAAACCTTTGTTTGCCACTAATTCTTTAGAGATATAACAGTGAATATTTGGTAAACCATCTTCCACTGAAGCTAAAACTACAAATGTATTTAGTTTGGAAGTTCCAATAGCTAGTGCTAAATCTTTCGTCGCACTCATAGATAAATCGACTTGTTTTACTAAGAAATTAATTCCATTAACATCTTGGAATTGAGAAACTAAACTTGTTGCTAATCCGTCAATTTTTTCTTTTACTAATTGCTCAATTTGTTTTTTCAATTTTGCGTTATCGTCTTGTAATGAAGCAACCGATTTTAAAACATCTTGCGGATTTTTCAATACTTCCTTAATTTCCGACAAGGTATTTTCTTGATTCGTGTAGAACGCTTTAACGGCATCGCCAGTAATGGCTTCAATACGACGAATTCCAGCTGCTACAGCACCTTCCGAAATAATTTTGAAATGCCATATTTCAGCACTATTTTTCACGTGAATTCCGCCACATAATTCCTTACTATTTCCAAATTCAATCATTCTTACTGAATCGCCATATTTTTCACCAAATAAAGCCATTGCACCTTTGTCTAATGCTTCTTTGATTGGAATATTTCGGTGCTCCACTAATTGTAATTGGGCTTCAATTTGAGAATTAACACTATTTTCAACCTGACGTAATTCTGCATCAGAAACTTTTGAAAAATGCGAAAAATCGAAACGTAAATAATTAGGATTTACTAACGAACCTTTCTGTTCTACGTGCGTTCCTAAAATGGTTCTTAAAGCCAAATGCATCAAGTGTGTCGCCGAGTGATTTTTAGAAGTTGATGTTCTTAAATCTGTATTTACTTTAGCAGTAAAAGTGGCGTTTACATTTTCTGGTAATTGTTTTGCGAAATGTAAAATTAAGTTATTTTCTTTTTTCGTATCGATAATGTCAATCGTTTCATTTGCAGAAACTAAAATTCCCTTATCTCCTACTTGTCCACCACCTTCTGGATAAAAAGGGGTGTTATCTAAAACAATTTGGTATAAAATTCCGTCTTTTTTTGAATCTACTTTACGAATACGGGTAATTTTTGTTTCATTTTCCATTTGATCATATCCCACAAACGTTTCTACATTTCCTGGAATTAAAACCGACCAATCTTCAGTAGAAACTTCAGAAGCGGCGCGCGAACGTGCTTTTTGTTTTTGTAATTCTGTTTCGAAACCAGCTTCATCTAAACTAAATCCTCTTTCTCTAAGAATTAAAGCTGTTAAATCGATTGGAAATCCGAACGTATCATACAATTCGAACGCTTTTTCTCCAGAAACTTCTTTTCCTGAAGTATTTACCATTACGTTCTCTAATAATTGAATGCCTTGCTCTAACGTTCTTAAAAACGAAGCTTCTTCTTCACGAATTACATTGGTAACCAATTGTTGTTGCGATTTGATTTCTGGGAAAAATTCGCCCATTTGATTGGCTAATACATCAACTAACTTATTGATAAAAGGTTCTTTTGTATCTAAAAACGTAAATCCGTATCGAATCGCACGTCGTAAAATTCTACGAATTACATAGCCAGCTCCTGTATTTGAAGGCAATTGACCATCAGCAATAGCGAAAGCCACTGCACGAACGTGGTCTACAACCACACGAATAGCAATGTTGGTTTTTTCTTGGGTATTGGGTATTGGGTATTGGGTATTGGGCGTATATTTTAATCCTGTAATTTCTTCTACTTTCGCGATAAGCGGTGTAAACACATCGGTATCGTAATTTGATGTTACATTTTGCATCGCCATACACAAACGCTCAAATCCCATTCCGGTATCTACGTGTTGTGCGGGTAATTTTTCTAAAGAACCATCGGCTTTACGGTTAAATTCCATAAAAACGTTATTCCATATTTCCACTACTTGCGGATGGTCAGCATTGACTAAACTTCTTCCAGACACTTCATTTCTTTCAGCATCGGAACGTAAATCGATATGAATTTCTGAACACGGACCACACGGACCTTGGTCGCCCATTTCCCAAAAATTATCTTTTTTATTTCCTAATATAATTCGGTCTTCGGGTACAAATTGTTTCCAAATGTTCCAAGCGTCTTGATCAAAAGGCACATTATCTTCTGTACTACCTTCAAAAACAGACACATACAAACGGTCTTTTTCTAACTTTAAAACTTCCGTAAGAAATTCCCAAGCCCAAGGCAAGGCTTCTTTTTTGAAATAATCGCCAAAAGACCAATTTCCAAGCATCTCGAACATAGTGTGATGATACGTATCAAAACCTACATCTTCTAAATCGTTGTGCTTTCCTGAAACACGTAAACATTTTTGAGTATCTGTGATTCGATTGCTTTTTGGCGTACCATTTCCTAAGAAAAACTCTTTAAACTGTGCCATTCCTGAGTTATTAAACATCAGTGTTGGGTCGTCTTTTAATACAATTGGGGCAGAAGGAACGATGGTGTGTCCTTTGCTTTCAAAAAATTGTAAATACGCTTTTCTTATGTCTTGTGATTTCATTTTAAATGATATTGAATCGAATAATTAATTTGATTGAAATTCTAAAAAAATATTTCAAAATATGAAACAAAATTCAAGTTCTTTCGTATAATAAGTGTTACTTTGTTGTAACGTGCACAAAAATAGTAAATTTTAATGAAATCGCTAACAAGAAAAAGTTTCTAAAAGGCAACTTTTTTGTAAAAGAATTTGTTTTAATTACTAAATTAGCCAATAAAGAAAATTAAACTTTTGATTTGTGTGTCAATTGCACAATAATCAATGAGAGAATAATAAAAAGAAAAAAATGCAAGTAAACTTACCAGAAAAAAGATATTATGGCATTGGCGAATTAGCGAAGGCATTTGATGTAAACGCTTCATTAATTCGTTTTTGGGATAAAGAATTTGATGAAATCAATCCTAAAAAAAATGCGAAGGGTGACAGAATGTTTCGTCCAGATGATGTAAAAGTATTGCAAATGATTTACCATTTAGTAAAAGAACGCGGGTTTACTCTGGAAGGAGCCAAAATTCATTTGAAAGAAGGTAAAAAGAAAACCTTAGACAATTTTGAAATCATAAATAAATTGGAGGGCATCAAAAACAAATTGCAAGAAATGAAAAAAGGACTTTGATTAAGTAATCAGTGTTCAGTGATTAGTAAACAGTAAAAAATTAACAATAAAATAAATTAACTTAAAATAATAAAAAATTATGAAAAAATTTGCTCCCGTATTAGTAGTCGTAGGTGTTCTTATCTTAGGGTTTTTATACTTTATGAATGTAAAAAATAAAGCTTTACTATTTAGTCAAGCCACAGAAAAAGAATGGGGAAATGTAAATACCGCATACCAAAGAAGACTTGATTTAATTGACAATTTAGTCAATACCGTTAAAGGCGCTGCGGATTTTGAAAAAAGTACCTTAACAGCAGTTGTAGAAGCAAGAGCAAAAGCTACATCGGTAACTATCGATCCGAAAAACATTACTCCTGCGCAATTAGATCAATTTAATCAAGCGCAAAGTGGTATTACGAGTTCATTATCGAAACTTTTAGTTAGCGTTGAAGCTTATCCTCAATTAAGAGCGACAGAAAATTTCACAAAACTACAAGATGAATTAGCGAGTACAGAAAACCAAATTTTAACTGCAAGAACTCGTTTTAACGAATCCGTATTAGCATATAATGGTTATGTTTTAGCTATGCCACAAAATATATTTTTAGGTAGTTATACTGAAAAAGCATACTTTAAAGCTGTTGCTGGAGCTGAAAATGCTCCGAAAGTAAAATTCTAATTCAGTTTAAACATTCAAATAATGCCAGAAACCACAGCGTTTTTATCTAAAGCTGACGAACAAGAAATTGTTGCAGCGATTGTGATTGCCGAAAAAAACACTTCAGGTGAAATTCGTGTACATATTGAAGAAAATAGTACCAAACCTTCAATGGAAAGAGCGAAAGAGGTGTTTCATATCCTTAATATGGATGCTACCGAATTGAAAAACGGAGTGCTTTTTTACATTTGTACAGCAACCAAAAGTTTTGCAATTCTTGGTGATAAAGGTATTAATGATTTAGTTGCAACCGATTTTTGGAATTCTACTAAAGATGTAGTACTTGATAAATTCAAAGCTGGACAATATAAAGACGGTTTAATTAAAGGGATTTTAGAAGCTGGTATACAATTGAAAAAATATTTTCCTTATAATGATGAAACCGACACGAATGAATTGTCTAATGAAATTTCAAAAGGTTAATATGGAAATTCGAAAATTTAAATTCCAAATTCTAAAAAGTAGTAGTTGTATTGCCTTTTTTACTTTTTTATTATTTTCTCAATTTTCGTTAGGACAATATAAAATACCGGAAAAACCCAGTTTACAGACTTCTGTTTATGATTATGCAAAACTTTTAACTAATGTTGAAAAAACACAATTAGAAGAAAAATTAGTTAGATATTCGGATTCCACTTCTACACAAATTGTTGCCATTATTATAGAAGATTTAAACGGAGACAATATCCAAACTTTAACGCCAAATTGGGGAGAAGCTTGGGGAATTGGAGACGCTGAAAAAGATAATGGAATTGTAATTTTGCTTTCGAAAAACGATCGTAAAATTTGGATTTCTCCAGGTTATGGGGCCGAAGTACAACTTGTAGCCGGTATGACTGGTGAAATTGTTAGAAATGTTATAATTCCGGAATTTAAAACAGGAAATTATTATACTGGATTAGACAAAGGTACAGATGCCATTTTTAAAGTATTAACTGGAAAATACAAAGGCGAACGAAAAAAAGATAAAGGAAGTAGTATTCCAATACTAATCATAATAGTTTTTGTAATTTTATTTTTAATCATAGCCTCTAAAAACAAAGGAAATAATGGCGGCAATTCTGGTGGAATGGGTGGTCCTGACTTAATGGATATTATTATATTAAGTAGTTTGGGTCGCAGCGGCGGTAGTTTTGGCGGTGGTTCATCATCTGGTGGTGGATTTGGCGGAGGCTTCGGTGGTGGATTTGGAGGAGGCGGCTTTTCTGGTGGAGGTGCTGGAGGGAGTTGGTAGCTTTAGTAATCAGTTGGCAGTTTTTAGTGTTCAGTTTATAAACTTTTAAAAACATAAAACCTTGAGAGGTTCTAATACAAAAAAAACCGATAATCACTTATCGGTTTTTTTTTATTTCTGTCTAAAGTAAATGTCTATTGGGACACCACTAAAATTGTAGTTTTCTCGCAATTTATTTTCAATAAAACGTTTGTAAGGGTCTTTTACATATTGCGGTAAGTTGGCAAAAAACACAAACTGTGGTACCGGAGTAGGCAATTGCATACAATATTTAATTTTTACATACTTCCCTTTTAACGCTGGTGGCGGTTGGTTTTCTATAATTGGTAACATCAAATCGTTGAATTTTGATGTTGGTACTTTTTGTTTTCTGTTTTCAAAAACCTCAACAGCTGTTTCTAATCCTTTTAATAAACGTTGTTTTTCTAACGCAGATACAAATAGAATTGGCACATCTGTAAACGGTTGAATTTGCTCACGAATTTTACGCTCGTAATCTCTTGCGGTCATAGTATCTTTTTCAACTAAATCCCATTTGTTGACTAAAATTACAATTCCTTTTCTGTTTTTTTCGGCCAGCCAAAAAATACTTTGATCTTGTCCTTCAAAACCACGAGTGGCATCAATTACCAAAATACAAACATCAGAATGTTCAATGGCACGAACCGAACGCATTACAGAATAAAATTCTAAATCTTCTTTTACTTTCGCTTTTCTTCTAATTCCGGCAGTATCTACCAAGTTAAATTCAAAACCAAAACGATTATAAGTGGTATCAATGGCATCACGAGTAGTTCCAGCAATGTCTGTAACCACAAATCTATCTTCACCAATTAAGGCATTAATAATAGAAGATTTTCCTGCATTTGGACGACCCACAACGGCAAAACGAGGTAAAGGATTTTCATCTTCAACGGCTTCTGGCATTTCAGGTAAAACTTCTACTAATTTATCTAATAATTCACCCGTTCCACTTCCATTCATAGCGCCTATAGTGAAATATTCGCCCAATCCTAAATTATAAAACTCTAACGCATCTGTAACACGTTTCGAATTATCAACTTTGTTCACGGCTAATAAAACTGGTTTAGTAACCTTACGTAATAATTTCGCCACTTCATCATCCATTGGCGTAATGCCTTCTTCTACATCTACCATAAAAATAATGGCATCGCATTCATCTATCGCTAATTCTACTTGTTTTCTAATTTCGCCTTCAAAAATATCATCAGAACCTTTAATGTATCCACCTGTATCAATTACAGAAAATTCTTTTCCATTCCACTCACTTTTTCCATAATTTCTATCACGCGTAACGCCACTCACAGAGTCTACTATGGCATCTCTACGTTGGATTAAACGATTAAAAAGCGTAGATTTTCCTACATTTGGTCTTCCTACTATGGCTACAATAT
>NZ_JBIKJI010000168.1:0-4112 GCF_044361065.1 Flavobacterium sp. | reverse complement strand
TAAAGCACTTTACAAAGAATGGTAAAACAATCTACATAAATGCTCATCCAAGTTCAGCAAGTGGAAGACGCTCGGCAGTATATCCAGAAAAACACGGATGGTCTGGACACGTTATGCCACCATTAAAGTCAGACATTGAGGGCGGTAAAGCATTCGCAAATAAAGCAGACGATTTTTTAGTAGTTCACAGGTTAACACAACACCCAGATTTATGGAACTACACAATGGTTGAAGTAGTAAAGATTAAAGACACAGATACTGGAGGGAAGCCAACGCTATTAAACGAACCAATGATGATGGACTACAATTTTGGCTTAGGTTTCAAAGTTCGTGGTAAAGATGTGATAAAAAGATTAACTTTGCCAAGTACAAAAGCAATACAACCGAATAATTCATTTGATAATTTACCATTTTAAATAATAAAATATGAAAATTTTAAACTTATACGCTTGTTTAGGCGGAAACAGATACAAGTGGGATGAAGTAGCAATACAAGCAGGTATCGAAATAGAAGTAACCGCAGTAGAATTAGATGAGATTGCTGCTAAATTATATCAAGAAAGATTCCCAAATGATAAAGTAATAGTTGCAGATGCGCACCAATACTTGTTAGACCATTTTAAAGAGTTTGATTTTATATGGAGTTCGCCACCTTGTCCGAGTCATAGTAGAGCAAGGTATTGGAATAGCTCAAACTATGAAACAACAACACAACCAATATATGCTGATTTAAAATTATATGAAGAAATTTTGTTTTTACAACATTATTATAAAAGTGGAAAATTTGTAGTTGAAAATGTAATACCATACTATGAACCATTAATTCAAGCACAAAAAAGAGGTAGACATTTATATTGGACAAACTTTATTTTACCTAATGAAGTAAATGACAGAGGTTTTAAAATATCACAAGAAAAAAATGAGTTAGAATCTTTGTGTAAATTTCACGATTATGATTTTAAAAAATACAATGGCAGTCAATCAATTGTAAAAATGGCACGTAACCTGGTAGATTATGAAGCAGGAAAGACTATATTTGAAACTGCATTAAATATAGTAAACAAAAGTAACACAAATCAAATGGAATTATTTTGAAACAGATAGCAATCATAGAAGCATCAATAACTTTTGAATCGTTAACGCAGTCTTTACAGATTTCAATAGACGACATTAAAAAAAAGAACGCACATCGTACAGATTTAATTGAATCTATGCAAAAACATTTTGATTTTCTGCAAGACGCACGAACTACTTTTAACATTTTAGTAGACGAAAACAAACAATATCAAACATTACTATATGCAGAACATAAAAAAGTAATGGAGTTGACAAGAGAAGTAGAGCAGTTGAAAAAGATAAACGAAAATTTAACGAATGGAATATGAAGACTTGTGGAAAATGTAAAGAATCAAAAGATTTAATTGATTTTAGTAAAGACAAAAGAACTTTAGATGGATTATTTTATGCTTGTAAAAAATGCAAAAACGAAATAAGTAAAAAACATTATTTAAATAATAGAGAAGCAATAAATGAAAGGCATAAATTATATAATATAAAAAATAAAGAAAAAATTAAAGAATACCATAATAATAGAAAACAAGAAAAAAGTATATATTCTAAAAATTATAATATCTTAAATAAAGATAAGTTAAAAGAATATCATAAAAAATATAGATTAGAGAATAAAGATAAAAAAAGAGAATACTTTAAAATTTATTATAAACAAAAAAGAAAAGAAGATTCAATGTTTAAATTTAAATGCAATGTAAGAAATATTGTATATAGAAGTTTTAAAAAAACAAATTCAAAGTTTAGTAAAACATTAAAAAGTGAAGAAATACTTGGATGTAATTTTTTAGAGTTTAAAGATTATATTAAATCACAATTTACAAAAGGTATGACTTTAGAAAATTATGGAGAATGGCATCTTGACCACATTGTACCAATAGCAACTGCAAAAACAGAAGAAGATGTAATAAGATTAAATCACTATACAAACTTTCAACCATTATGGGCAGAAGATAATCAAATGAAAGGTGCTAAAATAATTACAAAACAATTAAATTTATTATGAAAAATATTTTTGAAAAGAAATGCAAAGAGTGTAGCACTATTTTTATACCATATAGGAGTACAGATTCTTTGTGTTACGTATGCACTAAAACACGTCAAGCAATAAAGAACCTTGAAAAGATAAAGAAAGTGCGTAAGAAAGCGTTAAAAGATAGTATTATGACGTTACAAGACTACTTTAAGATAGCTCAACAACACTTCAACCGATATATTAACTTAAGAGATAAGGGAAAAGTATGTATATCTTGCCAAAAAAGAATAAACGGAGTAACACACGCATCGCATTACTATTCTGCTGGTACGCATACCAACGTCAGATTTGACGAAAACAACGTTCATTCAAGTTGCTACAAGTGTAATGTACAATTATCTGGAAATCTAATTGAATACGGAATACACTTAGAAAACAAGATAGGAGCGGATGAATTTACTATGTTACGTGAACGTGCTTACATAACAAGAAAGTACACAAAAGACGAGTTAAAAGAACTTGCAGAATATTATAAAAGAAAATGTAAGGAATTAAATTAAATTATTATATTTGAAATAAATAGTCAGGTGGCGGAATTGGTAGACGCCGTTTATTGGTTAAACTCCGATACATCTAACATATGGTGCTTATAGAAGATAGATATTTTTCCGAAATGCTAAATATCATACAGGTTCGAGTCCTGTCCTGACTACTTTTTTATACCATAATTGATATAATTTATTAACAAAGTATTGATTTTATACCTTATATAGTATAACTTATTAACAAAATGTTTCGTCTATAATACAATATTTTATATTTGCAAATATGGAAGTACTATTTTTAATTTCTTTTTCGTGGTGGTTTGCTAATTTTGAGCCATTACAACGTCAATTTGATAGGTTATTTTTACAGATTGAGGTCAATAAATACACCGATGCGATATATTCCGCAGTTAGTTGTATGAAGTGCTTATCTTTTTGGTTTGCACTTTTTTATTTTCAAGACTTTTTTATGGCTTGTTTTGTTTCATTAATCGGATACACTACTCAACTATGTTTACAGAAACTGAAATAGAACTAATCGAAAAGTTGCGAGATGCTGACCCAATTATAAAGTCAGCGAAAACAAGTTGCATAAAACTATCTGTTATTCGTATTCGAGTAACTGGAGAGAAAGAGAAAGAATGCTTTTGCAGTCAAGTAAGACGCAGAATTTGGATAAAAGACTTTTACAATTGGTATGATAGCATTACTAAATAACTATATTACCAAAAACTACGATGAAATAAATCGTTATACAAGGTATTTTGTCAGCAGATTAAATTCACAACTTGACATTGATACGATTATAAACAACGCTTACATCAAAGCAAGTGAATCTAAATACCAGTACAAAGAAGAACACGAAGCAAAGGCAATGTTTTTGCATTTAATCAAATGTGAGTTATTATGGCAGTCAGATTCAAAGAAAGAGATAATAAATTCAGTTGAGAACGAATATATACCAGATTCAATTGACGATTCACTTGAAGACGAAATTAAGTTTAGTGACAGATTAGAGATATTAGAAAATTATAGAGGACAAATAACCGATAAAATTAAGCTGATATTCTTTGAGACGTATTACGATAAGCAGATTTCTACTGGTCGCACGATTGCTAAGCATTTTGGAATCAGTCACACATCAGCACATTTTATGATTAACGAGATGCTGGAATCAATAAAACATTTTGAAAAGTACGGACAATATAAATAAAAACGATATGAAAGTTAAAGAAGAATACAAAGGCAAAGTAATAACTATTAACGATGGAATTTTGGGTATGATTAAAATAGACTTAAACACTATAAAACCAATGCAACAAAGAAGACTTATTGCTTTAGGTTACACGCATTTATTTGAAGACGAAAAGGTCGAATCGCACGAACCAGAATTTAAACCAACTTCACAAGAGGTAATAGATGCAATTACTGAAATTATTGAAGCACCAGTAAAGAAAACAACACGTAAAAAGAAAGTACAATGAGATACTTTATTATACACTATTCACGTTCAATGTACGAAA
>NZ_JBIKJI010000167.1:0-4127 GCF_044361065.1 Flavobacterium sp. | reverse complement strand
TTTGATATTGATTATATTGTATCAAATAAACCTTCAGGGAGCATACGTATGTTAACAAATCTTTTAGTTGAAGGACCGAATGGAGGTAATGCAATTACTTTAACCAATGCAACTGATATCTTAGATTTGAATGGTAATACCCTAACATTAGGTGAGGCAAATGTAGCTTCTGTATTTACGGGTAGTGGATTTATTCGTGGCGGTTCAACTTCGAGTATTTCTATCCAGGGCACAGGAGCATTAGGAACTATCCGTTTCGATCAAAGCGTTCCGGGTACTTCAAATGTTTTGAACAATTTGACCATTAATAGGACTTCAGGATCTGTTACTATCGGAAATGCGCTTAATATAATTGGTGTAATCACAGTTACAGATGGTACTTTAGCTTCAGGTGGAAATATTACTTTAAAATCCAACGCTAATGGCACTGCACAAGTCGCTGCAATTGGCTCAGGTGGAAGTATTACCGGCAACGTTACCACAGAACGCTACATTCCAGCACGCCGAGCATTTCGTTTTTTAAGTCCTTCTGTAACTACTTCAACTTCAAGTATTAAAGAAAACTGGCAAGAAAACGGTGGTTCAACAGCAGGTTTAGGCACCCATATTACAGGAGTTGATGGAATAACAAATGGTTTTGATGCCACGAGCACGAATAATCCATCTTTATTTACTTTCAACAATTCCACAGGAGTCTGGGAGGCCGTGACGAGTACACTTACCAATTCTTTAACCGCAGGAATTCCATATCGTTTGATGGTAAGAGGAGATCGTTTAACAGTTTTAACAACGAATACGCCAACAGCTACACCAACTGTACTAAGAGCTACAGGTACTCTACATACTGGAAACTTTTCGCCAACTTTAAATCAAACTGCAGAAGGGTTTAGTTTTGTAGGTAATCCTTACCAAGCAACTGTAGATATAAAAGCAGTTTTAAACGAAGCAACCAACATGAATAACGGAGTGGTTTACTATTGGGATCCTACTTTAAATGCTAGAGGCGGTTATGTAACTCGTGATTTAACAAATAATAATAATACTCCAACGTCTAGTTTCAACCAATACCTACAACCCGGACAAGCGGTTTTTGTAAAAAAATCAAACACAACAGTAGCTGCTAGTATGACGTTTACAGAAAGTAACAAATCGTTAGCCAATGCCGCAGCAGGCGTGTTTAGAACTGCCAACACATCAGCTTATGGTTTGTTGCGAGTAAATTTACAAGCCAACACCAACAACCAGTGGCAAACAATTGAAGGTACATTAGCGCTCTTTAATGATAATTATAGCTGGAATGTAACTTCGGAAGACGCGACTAAAATGGCAAATTTAGACGAAGAAGTAAGTTTTGTACAAAACAATACGAATTTAGCGATTGCCTTACAAAACAACCCAAGCGCCACATCAGAATTACCAATTAAAATAGGTAAGATGCGTCATACCAATTACCAATGGCAATTTGAATTAGACAACTATGATGGAGCCACGCCTTATTTGTTTGATACGTTAAACAACAGTTATACGCAAATAAACAATGGAACAGTAGTGCCATTTACAGCAGATGCAAATACTACAAACCGTTTTAAAATAGTATTCCAAAACGCGTTGCTTAATACTGATACATTTGCCACTCAAGTTGGCTTGTATCCAAATCCTTCTAAAGGAAATGGTTTCTACTTACAATTGCCTTCATCTGAACAGGCAACGGTTAAACTATACAACACGATAGGTCAAGAAATTGGAATAACCAATAATTCAGGTTATTACCAAGCCAATCAGAGTTTAGCAGCTGGTGTATATCATATTATGGTTACACAAGGGGAAAAGACTAGTAAATTAAAATGGATTGTTGAATAATAAAAAGCAATAAGATGAAAAATAATAGTAAAAAAATATACAGTTTAGCATTTGTTTTAGTTTCGGGATGGCTTCAAGCACAAGAAACCTTTCCAGATGATGTTCAAGATGTGCCGGTAAACGATTACATCCCAGCATTGCTAATACTAGCCATAGCAACGGCCTATTGGTTTTTAAAACCAAAAGCTAAAGCATAAACCAAAAACCGCCTCCAAAGAGGCGGTTTTTTTTGGTAAAAGGTTTTGGCAAAAGGGAGCGCAAATTCGCACTAATTAACTCACTCGCTAATTCGCTAATTTCCCCATTGTCATTCTGAGCTTGCGAAGAATCTCCTACGCAGTAGGCCTGCTTGCGAAGCATCCCCTACGCAGTAGGCAATCTCTTTATCTTTTCCCTTTATTTGAATTTTTTATCAACACGAAAACGTTTTCGTGTAAATATTTTTAAAAAAAAAGTATTTTATTTTTTAATTTAGTAGTTCAAGAAGTTTTGTGATATTCGTTTTTTTATACTTAAAATAAAATTAAGTATTCAATTTATTGTTATAATTAATATGAATTTCACAATTGCGTGCTCTGAAAAAAAGAAAGTTTTTTAGGGTTTATTTAATTAAATTTTGAACACTTTTTATAAATGACTCAGGATAATTTTCTGTTTTGTTACACTAACTAATTAATATAATAATTAAAAAAATGAAGAAAAAATACTCAAAATTCGTAATTTATATTTTTACTTGGATAGCTTTATTTATAGGCAACGTAGTTTCAGGACAAAATTTTTCTGACAATGCTTCAAGTTATGCTAGTTCATGGACAAATAATTCAAATCAAGGAACAGGTTTTGGAGCATGGTCTTTAAATGCGGGAGCTAGTTCTGGTAGTTTTATTGGAAACCCAGCAAACAATGGTATGGGAACTAATGGTATTGGCACTACTGCTTTCGGTATGTTTGCAACAGGTAGCGCCTATTTCAATGCCTACCGTTCTATAAATAATGGAATACAAGTTGGAGACACTTTTTCTTTTTATTGGTCAATAAATTGGGATGCTGGCGGTGGTTCTAAAGGTTTTGATTTACGATCTGGTGGAACCACTATTTTCAATGTGAATAATGGAGGCTCATCTACTATAACCACAACTAACGGGAATGCAAATACAAGCTATGGCACAACAGCTATGCTTGTTACAATAACAAGAACAAGTGCTAGTGCCTACTCATTTTCTATGACTTCTAGAAGTGGTGGTGCAACATATACTACGCCTATTAATAGTTCATCAACCATTGATGGTTTTAATTTCTACATTGGTAACCAAAATGATGGATCGGGACAAAAAAATATGTTTGTAAATGGTTTTTCAATAACTAAACCAATAACTGTAGCAGACGGGAATTGGAATGAAACATCTACTTGGTTAAACAATACTATTCCACCATCTGGTGCATCTGTTACAATAGATCACAATGTTACGGTTAATTCAGACATAACATTACGTTCGATGGTTATTAATACTGGAAAAACACTCACTGCTTCCGACTTAACACCCAGAGCACTAACCATCTCAAATGGAGGTTTCCTTACCAATAACGGAACTTTTACAGCTGGTAATGGCACGGTTGTATTTGCAGGTTCGGCAACGGTTTCCGGAACAATTACATTTAATAATGCAACGCTAGCAGGTGGCGTTAACTTTGGAACGAGTTCTACTATTAATAGTATATTAACCATTAATAGCGGAGGTTTTGTAACTACAAACGCACCTATTTATGCTTCAGGTACTACTTTAGTATATAATAGTGGTGGAACTTTCAATAGAGGAACAGAATGGTCCGCAACATCAGGTAATGGTTATCCCCATCATGTTCAAATTTCAGGGAATACCATCTTTAATCTTAACAACGGAGCAAATGTGGCACGTCAAATGGGAGGTAACTTAACGGTAGACTTTGGTAGCACCTTGTCTCTTGAGGGCATGACTATTGTGAGCCCTAGCGAAATAGGGTTAACTGTTGTTGGAAATGTAATTAATAACGGCAGTATTTCACTCGCTAGTTCGACTGAGCGTTTGAAATGTGTTAATTATACTAACAATGCGAATGCATTAACTACTCTTTCGACAAATATAGGCGGTGATCTTGAATTGACAGGTAATTTTATTGACAATGCACCATTTAATTCAAATAATAGAGCTGTTTTTTTTACTGGGTCTGGAGTTCAAGACGTAACTGGTTCAGCTCCATTTGATATTGATTATATTGTATCAAATAAA
>NZ_JBIKJI010000166.1:0-4172 GCF_044361065.1 Flavobacterium sp. | reverse complement strand
AAATAATGCGAAGAAAATTAGTAAAACAGCCACAATAACTTTCATCAACGTAATTTGAAACACGTATTCTCGTATGGTGTATTCGTCTAAAATATTGGTATTGGTAATTTTATCTAACAAAAAAGCACCAAGTAAAGCAAAAATCAAAGCAGGAATTCCAAATTGTACTGCAATTTTCCAATTAATATGTTTTTTAACCAAAACGAATTTAAATGCATTGTTCAAAAAATGTACAATCGCTGTTAAAGCAATCGCCACATCAATAGGAAAAAATAATGCAAAAGCAGGTAATAACAACGTTCCCAATCCAAAACCAGAGAAGAAGGTTAGGGCAGAAGCAAGTAATGCTACAATAGGAATTATAATGTATTCCATATAAGTCAAAAGTCATAACGTCTTAAAGTCACAAACCTTTCGACTTTATGACTTTAAAACTTTTTGACTATTATATTCCATTAATAATTCCGAAAAAATCGTTGGCATTTAATGCAGCGCCTCCAATTAATCCGCCATCAACATCTGGTTTAGAAAATATTTCTTTGGCATTGTCTGGTTTTACACTTCCACCGTAAAGGATGGAAACATTTTCTGAAATGTCTCTTCCAAACACTTTATCAACTAAATTTCTAATAAATAAATGCATTTCTTGTGCTTGTTCTGGAGAGGCCGTTTCGCCAGTTCCAATTGCCCAAACAGGTTCGTAAGCCAATACAATGTTTTTCCAGTTTTCTTTTGAAATATGAAACAAACCATCACGTAATTGGTATTCCACAACGTTAAAATGATTGTCGCTTTGTCTGTCTTTTAATTCTTCGCCAAAGCAAAAAATAACGGTCATATCGTGTGCTAATGCGGTATCTACTTTATTGGCTAATAAGGCATCATTTTCGTAAAAATAAGCTCTTCTTTCACTGTGTCCTAAAATAACTGTATTTACGCCAATACTGGTTAGCATAGCTGCAGAAACTTCACCTGTAAACGCGCCACCTTCTGCTTGATGCATATTTTGCGCTGCGATTTTAATATCTGAACCCGCTACCAATTCAATAGCCTTTGCTAAATAAGGAAAAGGAGTAGCTAAAATAACTTCCGCTGAATTATTTGGCTTATTGTTTTTAATTTCATTGATTAATTCAATGGCTTGCGGTAAGGTTTTGTTCATTTTCCAGTTACCGGCTACGATGTTTTTTCTCATTTTTTAATTTAGTTACAACATTTTTTTTTCAACACAGTCATTGAAAAAAAAAATGCTTATTTAGGGTATGTTATTTTATTTAGATGCTTCTATACTTTCAATGATTTTATCAAAGTCTTTTTCGATGGCGCGGAATAAAACAATTTTTCCTTCTTTATCAATCACTATAAAACGCGGAATCCAATCCAATTTAATTGAAGATCCAAATTCACCTTTCATTCCATCTGGAATTAGATAATTTTCGCCTGTAACCTCGTGCTTTTCAATGCCGCTTTTCCAAGCATCAAAGGTTTTATCACAAGATAAATTTACAAAAGCAACATCTGAATATTTTTCTTTTAATTTCTTAACCTGAGGCATATTTTTCACACAATCACCACACCACGAAGCCCAAACTTCAATAACCACGGTTTTACCTTGATTTTGCTTTAAAATCTCTTCAAAAGTAATGCCTTGATTTTCAGAGTTGATTAATTTTGCAGTTAAACTTTCTTTTGAAAATTCAGTTTGTGCTTGACAAGAAGTTAAGCCAAGTCCTAATGCTAATGTAGCTAAGATTTTTTTCATAATATTGATTTTAGTTGTTTCGCAAAGGTTCGCAAAAATATTTTGTGTAGCTCTGCGTTATTATTTTTTGTATATAACTTTCTCTAATGCTTTACTGTTAAATGCTTTTTCGGCAATACCGTCAAAAAATTTAATTACGTTTCCGTTGTGTAAATAAACTACGCCAGGCGTGTCTTTTCCGGTACCTAATTTAGTCCAAAAAGGAATGATGTCTATTACTTTATGTGGGAATTGTTTTCCAGCATATTTAAAGAAATCTGGAATTTTTTCCGCTTCTTCATCCATAAATACAATTTGAACAGATGGAAAATCTTTGTGTTTTTTTTGTAAAGCATTTAAGTCTTTTGCCGCATCTCTACAATGTTCGCAACCTGGAACGAAAAAACACAATATTTTTTGACCTTTATCAATATCTGCATATAAGTCGGAATACCCCGAAACGGCTTGTTTTGGACCCATTTCTTTTTTAACTTCTTCTACTGGTTTTTCTGTTCTTATTTTGGATGAATCGATGGTTTTAATTTCCTCGATTTTTACTGAATCCGTTAATTTTGATATCGTATCATTTGAAATATTGATATTATCATTGCTATTTGAAATTGAAACTGAACTCGCTTTCATTGGTGCTAACATAAACAAACCTAAAATACAAGCTAAAGTGATGCTGGTTAACATCCAAATATTCGATTTTTTATCGTCTTCCGAAATTTTCCAAAGCCAAATTAACAAACCAACTGCGATTATATTTTTAATAATAGCTTCAATAGGAGTCATTGGAATTAATTCGCCAAAACAACCACAATTTCCTGAATTTCCTCCACTTAAAAAAGTAACATAGCTCAAATGAATGATAAAAACACTCAACAAACCCACTGTTGCAGGAATAGTAATGCGTTTTAAGAAATGATTATTAAGCAATAAAAAGCCAAGAGCAAATTCAATTCCAATTAAAATTCTTGAAAAATAGGGTGCAAGTGATTCTGAAAAACCTAAAGTTAAAAGTTGTTTGACTTCAAAAGTAGAAATAGCAAAATAGGGAGAAAAATCTATAAATGGAAAATCAGAAATCCATCCTTTAGATATTTTCGCAATTGCTGAAACTATAAAAAGTAAAGCAATAACTATTCTTAACGTCCAAGATATATTTTTTTTGTTCATTTTTTTATTTGTTACGCAGAGTTACACAAAGATTACACAGAGCTTCACTGAGTTTTTTAATTTATCAAATATAAGTTAGTAAATTGATACCTGTTGTTAATGAAATGTTATTGTATTTACTGAGATTTTTAAATGTAATTTTTTGCGTGTCTTTGCGATTAACTTTGCGAATCTCTGTGAAACAATTACTCTCCAAATTTCATCAAAATCAAAGCAAAAACGGAATAGTTTATCATATCTTGATAATTGGCATCAATACCTTCAGAAACCAATGTTTTTCCTTGGTTGTCTTCAATTTGTTTCACGCGTAATAACTTTTGAATAATTAAATCCGTTAGTGAACTCACACGCATATCGCGCCAAGCTTCCCCATAATCGTGATTTTTATCTTCCATAAGTTCTTTCGTGATTTCAATTTTATGATTGAATAATTTTATCGCTTCATCTGCAGATAAATCCGGTTGAGAAGCAATTCCTTTATCCATTTGAATTAAAGCCATCACGCAATAATTGATAATACCAATAAATTCTGACGTTTCATCTTCATCTACTTTTCTTACGTCATTTTCTTGTAAACTTCTAATACGTTGCGCTTTAATAAATATTTGATCTGTTAATGAAGGCAAACGTAAAACACGCCAAGCCGTTCCATAATCGTGCGCTTTTTTTGTAAATAATTCTCTGCAAACTGCTATAACTTTGTCGTATTCTTGTGAGGTATTGCTCATTATTATTTTATATTTGTATCAAACTTCAAATATAAGTAAAAAATACGATGTCAACAATAAACTGTAAAGGAACACTCATCAACTTATCAACACCTAAAGTAATGGGTATTGTTAATGTAACGCCAGATTCATTTTTTGATGGTGGAAAACTTACCGATGCTGATGCTGTTGTATTTCAGGTAGAAAAGATGCTTGAAGAAGGTGCTGCTTTTATTGATTTAGGTGGCTATTCGAGTAAACCAGGAGCTGAATTTGTTTCTGAAACAGATGAATTGAATCGAGTAATACCTGTTGTCAAGTTATTAGTAGAAAAATTCCCGGATATTTTACTTTCTATTGATACTTTTAGAAGCGAAGTAGCCAAACAAGCCATCGAAAATGGTGCAGCATTGATTAATGATATTTCTGCTGGTTTGTTAGATGAAAATATGTTAGAAACAGTAGCTAAATTGCAAGTTCCGTATATTATGATGCATATGAAAGGCACGCCAAAAACAATGCAAAGTTTAGCCAATTATGAGGAT
>NZ_JBIKJI010000164.1:0-4200 GCF_044361065.1 Flavobacterium sp. | reverse complement strand
CGGGATTTTTTTTATATTTGAAAAATAAAGGGGGATTAGCTCATTTGGCTAGAGCGCTACGCTGGCAGCGTAGAGGCGACCGGTTCGAATCCGGTATTCTCCACTATAATTTTAAAACCCTTCAAAAACGCCTAACCCAAACAAAGCAAAATCGTATTTTACAGGGTCATTGGCGTCTAATTTTCTTAAATTAGTATCCAATTCAAATAAGGCTTTTGCATCATTTTGTTTTCGAGTTAGCAGCAATAATTTCCTTGCAACATTACCCGAATGTACATCTAACGGACAAGATAAAGCAGCTGTAGGGATGGTTTTCCAAATCCCTAAATCCACACCATTGGCATCATTTCGTACCATCCAACGTAAAAACATATTAATTCTTTTGGCAGCAGAACCATTTAATGGATCTGAAATGTGTTTTTGTGTTCTTGGCAAATGTGGAATTTCAAAAAAGGTTTTTTTAAATTCAGATATGCTTTTTTGAGTCGAGTTATTTTCAATATGTTGAGAAAATACACTTTCTAAATCGGGATTGTTCTTGTAAATATGTTGTAACGCTTTTATAAAAGTAACAGCATCAGTAGCATTAAAGGTACGATGTACAAAGTTTGATAATTTTTCTAAATGGATTTCTTTATGATTCATTACAAAATCATAAGGCGAATTCCCCATAATTTGCATAAGTTTATGCGAATTCGAAATAATCATTTTTCTATTTCCCCAAGCAATTGTTGCGGCTAAAAACCCAGCAATTTCAACATCTTCCTTTTGTGAGTACAAATGCGGAATTTGTACAGGATCCGATTCAATAAAATTTTTATTGTTGTACAAGAGTACTTTTTCGTCTAAAAAACTTTTTAATTCTTCAGTAGTCATCTTAGCTTTGTAACACGCCGTCAACCATTACTAATTTTCTATCAGCCATATTTGCCAAATCTTCATTATGGGTAACAATTACGAATGTTTGACCAAACTCGTCTCGCAATTTAAAAAACAGTTGATGTAAATTTTCTGCCGAAATATGATCTAAATTACCTGATGGTTCATCTGCAAAAATTACAGCGGGCTTATTAATTAAAGCTCTTGCTACTGCCACACGCTGTTGTTCTCCACCAGAAAGTTCATTTGGTTTGTGATTGATACGATGCGATAAACCTAAATAATCCAATAGTTTTTTGGCTTCAGTTTCTACTTCATTTTTCGATTTATTTGCAATAAAAGCAGGAATACAAACGTTTTCTAACGCTGTAAATTCTGGTAACAATTGATGAAATTGAAAAATAAAACCTAAGTTTAAATTTCTAAATTTAGATAATTCAGCATCTTTTAAATCGATAATTGAAGTTTCATTAATTAATAACGAACTGGACGTATTGTCTTTCTTATCCAATACATCTAAAGTTCCTAAAATTTGTAACAAGGTTGTTTTTCCAGCACCCGAAGGTCCTACGATAGAAACAATTTCGCCTTTTTGGATTTGCAGACTTACATTTTTTAAAACGTGTAATTCTCCATAATGTTTATTAATATTGTTCGCTTTAATCATCATATCAATTTGTACAAAGAAACAAAGAATTTGTGAATATTAAAATCTTTGCTGTACAAATCTAAAAGTAACGTTAAATTGGCTAATCGTAAACTATTATTGTCTAAATTTGATAAAAAAAGATGAATTATATTGTATTAGTAAGTACTGTTTTGAGTTTTTTTTCGTGTGGAAATAAAACACAACTAACAGATAAAAAAATGGAGGTTAAAAAAGAAATTATGAATGATAGTGTACAAGTGGCAACGTTTGCCGGAGGTTGCTTTTGGTGTACAGAAGCCGTTTTTTTAGAAGTAAAAGGAGTAGAGAAAATTGTTTCTGGTTTTACGGGTGGTTTTGTAAAAAATCCGGCTTATCGCGAAGTGTGTAATGAAACTACAGGACACGCGGAAGGCATTCAAATTACATTTAATCCCAAAGAAGTGGCGTATGAAGATTTATTAGAAATATTTTTTGCTACTCACGATCCCACTACTTTAAATAAACAAGGCGCAGATGTGGGAACACAATACAGAAGTGCGATTTTTTATCATTCTCAAGAACAGAAAACAAAAGCAACAGCTTACATTCAATTAATGGAAAAGGAAAAGTTATACGCAAATCCAATTGTTACACAAATTGAAGAAGCGGGTGTTTTTTATTTGGCGGAAGACTATCATCAAAATTATTACAATCAAAACAAAGAGCAAGGCTATTGTCAGTATGTTATCGCACCGAAATTAGATAAATTAAGAAAGTATTATAAGAGTAAGTTAAAGTAATAGGGTGAAAGGTTTTGGGTAAAGGGTAAAAGTAAAAAGATTGCCAATCTATGTTTTTCTATGTATAGCGAAGCTACTTATTTATTATAACCCTTTCTATGTTCCTATGTGTTTAATTATTGTAATAGCTATCAGTTTTTGAAATAAATTCGTATCTTAGTATTCAATAAAATATCATAAAAATATGAATCAAGAACCACAACCAACGATTGTAAATAAAAGCGACAAAAAAACAAAGCTGATACTAAGTCTTATTTTTGATGGTATTGGAATGTTGTCCTATATCGTGCCTGTATTTGCAGAATCTTTGGATATTATTTGGGCACCCCTTTCAGGATTACTTTTGGTTGTAATGTACAAAGGCACCGTTGGAAAAATTGCAGGTTTATTTGGTACCATTGAAGAGTTAATTCCGTTTACAGATATCATTCCAACGTTTACGATTACTTGGTTTTACACCTACATTATTAGAAAAGAAGCATAGTATTTTCAATTAAATAATAATCTGCTGTTTTACAGCATATTCAATTTTTTGTATATTTGTATGATTAAATTAAAATTATGGCAGAAATAACTTTAAAATTCGACGCTAAAAATCCAATTGCAAAAAAAACAATTGATTATATTTTATCTATTGGAGTTTTTAAAACGGTTTCAAAAAAATCGGCTATAGAAATGTCTTTGGAAGATGTTAAAAAAGGTCGTGTTAAAAAATATAAAGATGCTAATGACCTTTTTGAAAAGGTTTTGAGTTAATGTACACTATTATTACTACAAATCGTTTTGAAAAAGAATTAAAACTTTGCAAAAAACGAGGCTACAATATGGAACTTATACAAAAAGTAATTTCTATTCTTTCAAATACAGGAAAGTTACCTGAAAAGTATAAGCCTCACAAATTATCTGGGAACTATGAAAATTGTTGGGAATGTCATATTAAAGGAGATTGGCTTTTAATTTGGATGCAAAATGATCAAGAACTAACTCTTTTATTCACCAATACAGGCACTCATAGTGATTTGTTTTAAAACAAAGAAGCATAAAAAAAACCCGCAATTAGCGGGATTTTTTATTTTATATAAATAGAAACTTAATCTTTATAAACCTTTAATGCTTCTTTTAATATTTGAGCAGATTTAATTAAATCTTCTTTTTTCAACACGTAAGCCATTCTTATTTCATCTAATCCAACACCTGGAGTAGAGTAGAAGCCAGCTGCTGGAGCTACCATAACCGTTTCGCCATTAAAATCATATTCTTCTAAAAGCCATTGTGCAAAATTATCCGCGTTTTTAACAGGTAATTTAGCAATACAGTAAAAAGCACCTTTTGGATTAGCAATAGTAACGCCTTCAATTTTTTGCATTTCTTGAACTAACGTATTTCTTCGGTCAACATATTCAGTAATTACTTCATCAAAATAACTTTGTGGGGTATCTAATGCAGCTTCACTGGCTACTTGAGCATATGTTGGTGGACTCAATCGTGCTTGTGCAAATTTCATTGCAGTTGCCATAAACTCAGCATTTTTAGAAACTACGCAACCAATTCTTGCACCACACATACTAAATCTTTTCGAAACCGAATCAATCATAATCGCGTGTTGCTCTAAACCAGGAACGTTTAATACCGAATAATGTTTTAATCCATCATAGGTAAATTCTCTATACACTTCATCTGCAATTAAAAACAAATCGTGTTTTTTTACAATTTCAGCCAATTTGTTTATTTCCGCTTCAGAATATAAATATCCTGTTGGATTTCCAGGATTACAAATCATTATGGCTTTTGTTTTTGGCGTAATTAGTTTTTCAAAAGCTTCCATAGGAGGCAATGCAAAACCAGTTTCAATTCCTGAAATTACAGGAACCACTTTTACACCACTTGCCGTTG
>NZ_JBIKJI010000163.1:0-4302 GCF_044361065.1 Flavobacterium sp. | reverse complement strand
ACTTCTTTTACCATTTGCGCACCCATATTTTCTAACGGATCTGCTAATTCAATTTCTTTTGCAACCGAAACTCCATCTTTAGTAACCGTTGGTCCTCCAAATGATTTAGAAATAATTACATTTCTTCCTTTAGGACCTAAAGTAACTTTTACTGCATTTGCTAATGCATCCACACCACGTTTTAAACCGTCGCGTGCTTCAATATCAAATTTTATATCTTTTGCCATTTTATTTTTGTTTAAAGTTTAAGGTTGTTTTTGTTTCACGTTGAACAACCAATAAATAATATTTTCAGAAATTAAAGTTTTTAACTTGAAACTTTAAACCTGAAACTAAGGATTTTATAATATTGCATAAATTTCATCTTCACGCATAATAAGGTAATCCTTACTTTCGTACTTAAATTCTGTTCCTGCATATTTACCATACAAAACAGTATCACCAATTTTTACAGTCATTGTATAATCGGTTTTACCTGTTCCAACGGCAACAACAGTTCCTTTTTGAGGTTTTTCTTTTGCTGTATCTGGAATAATAATTCCTGAAGCAGTTGTCGTTTCTGCAGCAGATGGTTCAATTACTACTCTGTCTGCAATTGGTTTAATGTTTAATGCCATAATTATATTGAATATATTTGTTAGTGAACGCTTAGTTTAATTTCAGAAATTGTGCCAAACCCAATTTCTGACAAATTTACTTAAAATAAAAATGCCAGCACTGACAGGCTGGCATTATATTATATATTTAGCAAAAATTATTTTACTGAATCTGCTGGTTTTGTAGCTGGGGTAGTTGCTTGCTTAGCTGGTGTATCTTTAACAATAGCTGGAGCAGCATTTTCGTCTACTAATTTAGAACCACCTGTACCGTTATTAAAACTTAACGTTGAAAATAAAATTAAGGCGATTAATGTTCCACCTAACACCCAAGTTGTTTTTTCTAAAAAGTCGGTTGTGTTTTTAACACCACCCATTTGACCTCCACCGCCAAAAGAAGAAGATAAACCTCCGCTTTTAGGATTCTGAACCATAATAGTTAAGATTAATAAAAAACAAACGATGATGATTAATGCTAAAAAAATTGTAAATGACATAACTTCTGTATTAATTATTTTGTTGTAAAATTTTTATATTTTTAATTCGGTCTGCAAAGAAACTACTTTTTTCTGGATATTTCAAAATTAATATTTCATAAGCTTGTATGGCTTTGCTATATTTTTTTTGTTCAAGATAAATTTGCGCCAACGTTTCGGTCATAATTGAAGACGGTGTTTCGTTGCTTTTAGCAATATTTATTGGCACTGCAGTGGTGTCTTTTGCCTGTGGAATTTTAGGATTTAATTCAATAAATTTTTCAATTAAATCGAATTTTTTTTCTAATTCCGAAGAAACATTCATCTGTTTTTCAGTTTCTTCACGAACAATTGGTGCAATTTTAGCTAATTGAAGCCATTCTGAAAAAGAATGCGTTTCGTTTTTATCAAATTGAAATGGTTTGCCAATTTCTAATGCGGCTTCTACTTCTTTATTGGTTTCTTGTTGTTCTGAAACAAAATATGTCTCAGTTGAAGTAGTAGTTCTTGAAATACTATTTATTGCAACTGGTCGGTTTTCTTCTTCAACATATTCAAAATCAGCGACTATTATATTTTGAATTTCTGCTTGGTACTTGTCATATATTTCTTGCTGAAAAATTTTAAAATCAGCGGAAGTAATAAAATCAAATAACACACTTCTATCTGTTGTGTGAGCAGCCGTTTTCTTTAATTCGTAATTATATCTAAAACTTTCTTGATTATATAATCCTTTTAAATATAGAGCACGAGCACTTTGGTAAAATGGAAATTCATTTACAATAGTTTCAAGTATTAACGTTTGTTTGTCGTTAATAGCTTTAGAATTATTAAGTAGATTTATATAATCGTTTGTGTTCATTTTTTATTTTAATAAAATTTAAAGTTGACTTCGAGTGCCTCAGCCAACAATGCTTAGGATTCTCAAAAACAATATTTAAACTACCATTTTGCTAAAGATTCGTTAAAAATATCTTGAGTGATTCTTTCGTAAATGATTTCCAATGCTTCATTTAAAACAGCAGAAGGCAATAAATTAGCATCATAATCGTGAAAAAACGAAAAACGCTTTTCGAAATTATCGTCTTCTGAATTTTTACTTGAATACCTAACATTTATGGTAATTGTCATTCTGTTTTGAGAGGATTGTTGATTTGCATTAGATGCCATTGGCGTGATGCGATATTCTACAATTTCACCTTCATACAATAAATCGCCACCAGAAGGCACTAAATCTAAATTGGTTTGATTTTGTATGGTGTTTTGTAATTTTTGCGTAAAGGTTCGCTCTATACCAACTTCAACAATTTCGGCATTATTTTGAAAATAATTTACTTGAAACGTTTTGGCATTAATTTTCCCTGTTCCTGTGAAGTTGTATTTCACATTACAACTTACAAGCAAAAACAAGGTCAAAATTGTAATTATTTTAATTTTTAATTTCATAATTTAAGTTCTAAAACTACAAATCAAATTGTTTTATTTTTCTGTATAAAGTTCTTTCAGAAATGCCTAATTCATCTGCAGCTGCTTTTCTTTTTCCTTTATTTTTTTCTAACGATTTTTTTATTAATTCTATTTCTTTCGCTTCTAAACTAAGGGTTTCTACTTCGTCTATCGCTTCTGCATACAGATAATTGTTGTTAAAATCGTCTTCGTCATCAAATTCTTCTTGTTCTACTTCTTCTTCAACAGGCAAAACATTTCTTTTTATTTCTTGTTCAAAAATAGTGTTTTTTTCTTCAGCATTTCCATAAATTTTTTGAATAAGCGATTTGTTGTTTTCTTGCACTTTAGCATTTCCATTTTGCATAAGCTCAAGCGTAAGTTTTTTTAAATCATTTAAATCGCTTTTCATATCGAAAAGTACTTTATACAAAATTTCGCGCTCATTACTAAAATCGGAAGTGCTTTTTTTCTCTCCAACAACTTGAAGCGAATTACTTTCCATATTAGGCAAATATGATTTTAATGCCGTTAAGGATATGTCTCTATTGGTTTCTAATACAGAAATTTGCTCCGCTGAATTTCGTAATTGTCTGATATTTCCGCTCCAACGATAATGCATTAAATAATTTACAGCATCTTCGGATAATTTTATTGGAGGCATTTTATATTTGTGCGCAAAATCGGCAGCAAACTTGCGAAACAACAAATGAATATCTTCTTTTCTTTCGCGTAAAGCGGGTAAATTAATTTCAACAGTACTTAAACGATAATATAAATCTTCTCTGAATTTTCCCTTTTCAATTGCTTCCAACATATTCACGTTAGTAGCCGCAACAATACGAACATTGGTTTTTTGTACTTGAGACGATCCTACTTTAATAAACTCGCCATTTTCCAACACACGTAATAAACGTACTTGAGTGGTTAAAGGTAGTTCTCCAACTTCGTCTAAAAAAATAGTTCCGCCATTGGCTACTTCAAAATATCCTTCACGAGTTCCTGTTGCTCCCGTAAACGATCCTTTTTCGTGTCCAAAAAGCTCTGAATCTATTGTTCCTTCTGGAATGGCACCACAGTTTACGGCAATGTATTTTCCGTGTTTTCTATGAGATAATGAATGAATAATTTTTGGTATACTTTCTTTACCCACACCACTTTCTCCAGTTACTAATACAGAAATATCTGTAGGAGAAACCTGAATGGCTTTTTCTACCGCACGATTGAGTTTTGGATCGTTTCCAATAATCTCAAAGCGTTGTTTTATGTTTTGAACTGATTCCATTTTTTAATTATTTTGCCACAGATTAAAGGATTTTCACAGATTTTATAATACAAATCTGTTATGTTGTAAAGATTTTGTTTGAAAATTCACTAACAACCCTACTTCAGATTTTGCTAATTTCATATAATTTAAAACTTGGGCTTTATGCTCATTTGAAAACTCTTTTACTGCCTTTACTTCAAGAATGATATCTTCATTAACAACAAAATCAGCATAAAATTTATGATTTAAAATTTTACCTTTATATTCAATCAAGAATTCTTTTTCTCTTTCAAATTGTATATTGTTTTCCTTGAATTCAATTTCAAGTGCGTCTTTATATACTACTTCTAACAAGCCTGGGCCTAAATAATTATGGACGTTCATACAAATTCCAATAATTTTAAAAGTTTCTTTTTCTCTATATAATTTCATACATACAATCTGTGAAAATCCTTTAATCCGTGGCTACTACTAATTCATAATTTCAGAATACCCTACCGCATTACCTATTAACGTT
>NZ_JBIKJI010000162.1:0-4341 GCF_044361065.1 Flavobacterium sp. | reverse complement strand
ATAATTTAGTCCAATAAAAAAAACGCAAATTCTAAGAATCTGCGTTTTTTTTATGTCTAATTATCTAATTTGTCTAAAAATCTAATATTCTAAAAATCTATTTCCCCCATTCACTCGGATTACTATTCCAAGATTTTAGTGTCTCTAATTCTTCTTCCGAAACATATTTTTTCTCAACGGCTTTTTCAATTAAGTTTTCGTAATTACTTAATGTATATACGTCTAATTTTGCTGCAGCAATTTTTTCTTCAGAAATAGGAAATCCATAGGTAAAAATAGCGGCCATTCCTTTTACATTAGCGCCTTCATTACGTAATGCTTCAACTGCCATTAAACTACTTCCGCCTGTAGAAATTAAATCTTCAACTACAATTACGGTCTGACCTTTTTGTAAAAAACCTTCAACCTGATTTTGTCTTCCGTGCTTTTTTGCTTCTGGACGAACATAAACAAATGGCAATCCCATAGCTTCTGCAACTAAGATTCCGATACCAATTGCACCAGTTGCTACACCAGCAATGACATCTGGACGACCAAATTTGGCTTCAATTTGCTTTACGAATTCATCTTTAATATAATTTCTAACCGCTGGAAATGAAAGAATTACGCGGTTATCACAATAAATTGGACTTTTCCAGCCAGAAGCCCAAGTAAAATGATTTTTTGTTTCTAATTTAATTGCGTTTATTTGTAAAAGCAATTCGGCTGTTTGTTGTGCTGTGTTGTTATTAAATATCATATTGCAAATGTATAAAGTTTTTGTAAACGAGAAACCACTTTTTTTAACAAATAAAATTGAAAAGGAAACAAATTTCAAAATTTATCTGTTAGAAACGGTAAATATTCCAAAAGTAATCTCAGAATTATTTTTGAATAAAATACAAAGTGCCTACTTATATCACTCAGATGAAAAGTTAATTATGAAGACTTTGAAATCTAAAATCCCTGTAGCTAAAGCGGGTGGTGGTTTAGTTTTTAATTCTGATGGCGATGTGTTGTTTATTTTTAGAAACGGTAAATGGGATTTGCCAAAAGGAGGCGTTGAAAAAGAAGAAACGATGGAGAATGCCGCTATGCGTGAAGTAGAGGAAGAAACCGGTGTTTCAGGATTAAAAATTACAGAAAAATTGCAAAAAACCTATCACGTATTTAAACGTAACGGCGTTTTTAAATTAAAAATTACATATTGGTTTAAAATGCAAACCAACTTCACAGGAGTAACTTGTCCGCAAGAAAAAGAAGGCATTTCAAAAGCCGTTTGGATAAAACCTTCAGATATTGAAGCCACTTTAGGAAATTCTTATGAAAATATTAAATTGTTATTTGAAAGTGAGAAAGTGATTTAGGTTTTTAATTATTCCAAAACCCTATAAACAGGATAACGCATAAACTCTTTTTCAAAGTATTTTGAATGTTTGTACACCCAATATAATTGGTCGTTGCCATTTTCTGCGAAAGCTTTGTCGGTTTGTTTTTTAGCTTCAAATTCTTGTTTTAAAGTTGGATTTTCATCTAAAATTTGTTTCGCGACATCTTCAAAAACATAACTGGAATACCCTTCTTTTTGTTGTAAAATCGTATCGGAAAAATTCCAATTAAAATACGAATCAACGGCTTCTGGCTCAAGGGTTTCTAATAGATATTTCACGCCTAATTGATTGGTTGAAATTTTATAGTCGCCGGCTCTAAATTCCATTTTCTCTATATTTTTTGTTACGGTAGTATTATAATGTCCGTAATGCCCTTCATACGCATTTTTTCCTGTTTGATAAGTGGCAATTTTATAGATTTCTACTTCAAAAATTTCATTTTGAGTAATAGGAGTCATTTCAATATTGTTCAATTTTAACAATTCAATAATTTGCCATTGGCTTTGTGGAACAACATAATACTTTGGAATTGTTACAAATTTCGTTGGTTTATAATTTCCATAAAACGGAATTTTCTTTGTAAAAGGTTTATTTCTATCATAAAACAATCTGTCTTTTCCAGAGATTTCACTTGGTTTGTAGCCACCTTCATAGCCTTTAAAATCCATATAAGACACTTTTGTAGAATCAATTTCCCAATGTAATGGATATTGCTTTCCAGCTTTATAATCTTCCAAATTGTCTTTTCTTAGTTGTTTTATTTTTTCCCAGTTCGCATCGGTATAATTAATTGCTGTAACCATAAATTCATAAGTCGTTTTCACTCTATCTTTATATGGTTTCAACATATGTGTTTCAGGCACAAATCCTAAGGTGTTAAATAGCGTAGTATAACCAGTGGCAAAACGTGGAGTATCGGTAAATTGTTCGTAACCTAAATCAGGTTTTGCACCGTGAATGTTGACATACGGAATCACGTCAATTTTCTTATTTCGCATATCGTTTACCATTTCAGGATACATTTCATTTTTGAAAAAGTTGCCTAATTTCTCGCCTAAACGTTCGTGTTGTGTGGCAATACAAGTGAAAGTATATTGATAATCGGCGCCATTTGACACGTGATTGTCTAAAAAAACATCGGGATTAACTGTATGAAATAATTCTTGAAAACTTCTTGAATTTCGTGTATCCGATTTTATAAAATCTCTATTTAAATCGTAATTTCTTCCGTTTCCTCTAAATCCGTAGGCCTCAGGTCCGTTTTGATTGGCTCTTGAAAACGAATTTCGGTTCAACATACCATCAATATTATATACCGGAATAGCAACAATAATAGTGTTTTTTGGTACTTTTATTTTTGCATTTGCAATATCTCGCATTAACATCATAGTTGCATCAATGCCGTCTGGTTCACCTGGATGAATTCCGTTATTGATTAGCAAAACCGCTTTATTCTGATTAAAATTAAAATTTTTATTTTCAGAAAACACTATAATATGCAAAGGTTTTCCGCTATCTGTTAGTCCCATAGTTCGCATTTCAATTTTGTCTGAATTTGCAGCTAATAATTTGTAAAAAGAAATACATTCTTCGTATGTGGTAGATTGATTTTTGTTACCTTTTTCGAAGGGCGTTAACAAATTTATTTGAGCGTTTACAAATAAAGAAGCAAATAAAAACAGTAAGGTATAGCGCATAATTGAATATTTGAATTTCAAAAGTAAGAATTTTAAATGTCAATATCAATACTCCGTATAACGTATAATTGAATATTGGTAAATTAAAAACTACCTTTGCAGGATGAATAAAAATTTACATTCCAATAATATACTTTTGAATTTAGGTATCGAAAGTTTAAATAAAATGCAGGTAGCTGCAGAAACGTCTATTTTAATTGATTCTGATGTAGTACTACTTTCGCCAACAGGATCTGGTAAAACCTTGGCTTTTTTATTACCTATTTTTCAACTTTTAGAAGAAGACAACAATAAAGTACAATGTATGATAATTGTGCCTTCACGTGAATTGGGTTTGCAAATTGAACAAGTTTGGAAAAAAATGGCAACTACTTTTAAAGTTAATATTTGTTATGGCGGCCATTCTATTGAAACAGAAATTAAAAATTTAAGCAATCCACCAGCCGTTTTAATTGGTACGCCTGGGAGATTAGCAGACCATTTAGAACGAGAAACGTTTGACCCAAAATACATTAAAACCTTAGTTTTAGATGAATTTGACAAATCATTACAATTAGGATTTCACGAAGAAATGAGATTCATTATTGGGAAATTAACTAATTTAGAAAAACGAATTTTAGTTTCGGCAACAGATGGAGTAGAAGTTCCAAAATATACCCGAATTGAAAATCCGAATGTTTTAAATTATATTGATAAGAAAAAAACAGAAACTAATTTAGATTTTAAATTGGTGATTTCTAAAGAAAAAGACAAGGTTAATTCTTTATTTCATTTAATCTGTTCTTTGAAATCTCAGAATGCAATTATCTTTTGTAATCACAGAGAAGCGGTAGAACGAATTAGTGATTATTTAAATGACAAAGGCATTTTCTCTGTATTTTATCACGGTGGATTAGAACAAGAAGAACGTGAACGTGCTTTAATTCAGTTTAGAAACGGAAGTATTTCTTATTTAATTACAACCGATTTAGGGGCTCGTGGTTTAGATATTCCAGAAATGAAAAATGTAATTCATTATCATTTACCTTCAAAAGTGGATGAGTTTACTCATAGAAATGGACGTACTGCACGTATGATGGCTTCTGGAACCGCATACATTATCATTCACGATAGTGAGAAAAAAGTAGATTACATTGATTATGATATGAAAAAAATTGATGTTTCTAATTATAGCGTAATTCCGAAACCACCAGAATTTAAAACCATTTACATTAGTGGTGGTAAGAAAAACAAATTAAATAAAGTGGATATTTTAGGTTTCTTTTCTCAAAAAG
>NZ_JBIKJI010000035.1:0-16271 GCF_044361065.1 Flavobacterium sp. | reverse complement strand
CTGCAACTTCTGCTCTTTCTTTAGCTTTGTGCGTTCCTTGTCTTTGGTTAGCCAAGTATTGCTTAACATCTAAATATACAGCATGTTTGTTAGGTTCTATAGCGAAAACGGTATCGTCAAGATTTACTTTACGACCTGTTTCTTTTCCGTTGATATCTAAAACTTTTACTTCCATTACTTCTGAATGATTACATAAGAGTTTTTGCACCCTGGTACACACCCTTTAATTACTAAAAGATTTTTGTCAGCAACAACTTTCAAAACTTTTAAGTTTTGAACTGTTACATTATCTCCACCCATTCTTCCGGCCATTCTCATTCCTTTGAATACTCTAGAAGGATAAGATGATGCTCCAACAGATCCTGGTGCACGTAAACGGTTATGTTGACCGTGAGTGGCTTGACCTACCCCACCGAAACCATGACGTTTTACAACACCCTGAAATCCTTTACCTTTAGAAGTACCAACCACGTCAACAAATTCACCTTCAGTGAATAAGTTTACATCAATTGAATCTCCTAACTTAAACTCCTCCTCAAAACCGTGGAATTCAACAACTTTCTTCTTAGCAGCAGTACCAGCTTTCTTGAAGTGACCTTCTTCAGCTTTTACTGTATGCTTTTCAGTTTTGTCATCGAAACCTAATTGAAGGGCTTCATACCCGTCAATTGCATTGGTTCTGACTTGGGTCACAACGCATGGTCCAGCTTCAATAACGGTACATGGAATGTTTTTTCCATTCTCGTCAAAGATGCTAGTCATACCGATTTTTCTTCCGATTAACCCAGACATAAATACATATTATTTAATTAAACATTGATTTTCAGCACGATTGCTGAATTTTTTCAAGGGTGCAAATATATAAATATTTTATTATTCTCAAAAATAAATGTTAACTTATTTTTAAAAACAATAAAAATCTAATATTTTTTCCCTTTAAAATATAAAAAAACCGAGTAGTATTTCAACTCGGTTTTTTAATTATATTGAAATAAAGTTATACTTTAATTTCTACTTCAACACCACTTGGTAATTCTAATTTCATCAACGCATCAATCGTTTTTGAAGAAGAACTATAAATATCTAGAAGTCTTTTGTATGACATTAATTCAAACTGTTCTCTAGATTTTTTGTTTACGTGTGGAGAACGTAATACTGTAAAAATTCTTTTGTGTGTTGGTAATGGAATTGGACCCGTTACTACAGCACCTGTGCTCTTTACAGTTTTTACAATCTTTTCAGCAGACTTATCTACCAACATGTGATCGTAAGATTTCAATTTTATTCTGATTTTTTGACTCATTTTCTTAAGAATTAAGCGTTACCTTTTGCTTTTTTAATTACCGCTTCTGAAATATTAGCAGGTGTTTCAGCGTAGTGTGAGAACTCCATAGTTGAAGTTGCTCTACCTGAAGACAATGTTCTTAATGTAGTTACATAACCGAACATTTCTGATAATGGCACATCTGCTTTGATAGTTTTAGCACCGTTTCTGTCACCCATGTCATTCACCTGACCTCTACGACGGTTAATATCACCAACGATATCTCCCATGTTTTCTTCTGGTGTAATAACTTCCATTTTCATGATAGGCTCTAATACGATAGCTCCAGCAGCTTTTGCCACTTCTCTATACCCCATTCTAGCTGCTAATTCGAAAGAAAGCGCATCTGAATCGACTGGGTGAAAAGATCCGTCTAACAAAGTTACTTTTAAACTATCTACTTGGTATCCTGCTAAAGGACCAGTTTTCATAGCTTCACGGAAACCTTTTTCAACAGAAGGGATATATTCTTTAGGAACGTTTCCTCCTTTTACCTCATTCACAAATTGTAATCCTACAGGAATTTTACCGTCCACTTCATCAGCAGGCTCTAATCTAAATACGATATCACCGAATTTACCACGACCTCCAGATTGTTTTTTGTATGTTTCTCTATGTGTAGCTGATTTTGTAAATGCTTCTTTGTATTCAACTTGAGGCTCACCTTGGTTTACTTCAACTTTGAATTCACGTTTCATTCTATCTACAAGGATATCTAAGTGTAACTCACCCATCCCTGAAATAATAGTTTGTCCTGAAGCTTCATCAGTTCTTACTGTAAATGTTGGATCTTCTTCAGCTAATTTAGCTAAAGCCATACCCATTTTATCAACATCCGCTTTCGTTTTTGGCTCAATAGCAATACCAATTACTGGGGCAGGAAATTTCATTGACTCAAGAATGATTGGGTGTTTTTCATCACACAAGGTATCTCCAGTTTTGATATCTTTAAAACCAACTGCTGCTCCAATATCTCCAGCCTCAATATATTCGATTGGATTTTGTTTGTTAGCGTGCATTTGATAGATACGAGAAATTCTTTCTTTGCTTCCAGAACGTGTATTTAATACATAAGAACCAGCATCTAAACGACCTGAGTAAGCACGGAAGAAAGCTAAACGACCTACGAATGGGTCAGTAGCAATTTTAAACGCTAAAGCAGCGAAAGGCTCTTTAACATCTGGCTTACGTAATATTTTAGTTTGATCTTCTTCTAATAATTCAGCATCATCAGGGTGAATTCCTGTAATACCTTCTTTATCCATTGGAGATGGTAAGTATTTACATACTGCATCTAACATGAATTGAACCCCTTTGTTTTTGAAAGATGAACCTGCAATCATAGGAATAATTGCCATATCCATAGTAGCAGCTCTCAACGCAGAGTTGATTTCTTCTTCTGTGATTGAATCTGGATCTTCCATATATTTATCAAGCAAGTTTTCATCGTAATCAGCAACTGCTTCAATAAGAATATCTCTGTATTGTTTTACTTCATCCACCATATCAGCAGGAATTTCGATAATATCGAAAGTAGCTCCTTGCGTTTCATCATGCCATACAATAGCTTGATTTTTTACTAAGTCTACTACTCCTTTAAAATCTAATTCTTCACCAATAGGTAAAGTAATTGCAACTGCATTAGACTTTAACATGTCTCTAACTTGCTGACAAACAGCTAAGAAATTAGAACCTTGTCTATCCATTTTATTTACGAATCCCATACGAGGCACTCTATATTGATCTGCTAATCTCCAGTTTGTTTCAGATTGTGGTTCAACACCATCTACTGCACTAAACAAGAATACTAAACCATCCAATACACGTAAAGATCTATTTACTTCAACAGTAAAGTCAACGTGTCCTGGAGTATCAATAATATTAAAGTGGTATGGTAAACTTTCTGGCAACAATTTACCTTGTTCCGTTGGAAAATTCCAAGTACAAGTTGTTGCAGCAGAAGTAATTGTAATACCTCTTTCTTGCTCCTGAGCCATCCAGTCCATTGTTGCAGCACCATCATGCACTTCACCAATTTTGTGTGATTTCCCAGTATAGAACAAAATACGTTCTGTAGTTGTAGTTTTACCTGCATCAATGTGCGCAGCAATACCAATATTTCTCGTGAATTTTAAATCTCTAGCCATTTCTGTACGAATTAAAATCTAAAGTGAGAGAATGCTTTATTAGCATCTGCCATTTTGTGAGTATCCATTCTTTTCTTAACTGCTGCACCTTCTTCTTTGGCCGCTGCTAAAATTTCTGCAGCTAACTTACCAGCCATAGATTTTTCATTTCTTCTTCTAGTGTAAAGAATTAACCATTTAATTGCCATAGATACTTTTCTATCTGGGCGAATTTGCATTGGAATTTGAAATGTAGCTCCACCCACTCTACGTGAACGTACCTCTACATGAGGCATAACGTTTGTTAATGCGTCTTTCCAAATTTCTAATGCTGATTTCTCTGCATCTTGTTTTTTTGTCTCAACTATATCTAAAGCATCATAAAATACTTTAAAAGCAACTGATTTTTTACCATCCCACATTAAGTTGTTTACGAAACGTGTTACCAACTGATCGTTGAATTTTGGATCTGGCAAAAGAGGTCTTTTTTTGGCCTGTCTTTTTCTCATGTCTTTTCTTTAAAAGTGTTAAATAATTACTTTTTAGCTGCTTCTTTAGGGCGTTTTGTACCGTATTTAGATCTACGTTGTGTTCTGTCTTTAACACCTGCTGTGTCTAAAGCACCACGCACAATGTGGTATCTAACTCCTGGTAAATCTTTTACCCTTCCACCTCTAACTAATACTATCGAGTGCTCTTGTAAATTATGCCCCTCTCCAGGAATGTATGCATTTACTTCGTTTCCGTTTGTTAAACGAACCCTTGCTACCTTTCTCATTGCTGAGTTTGGTTTTTTTGGAGTCGTTGTGTAAACACGAGTACATACACCTCTTCTTTGAGGACATGAATCTAAAGCCGCCGATTTACTCTTCTTAGTTATTTTGGTTCTTCCTGTTCTAACTAACTGCTGAATTGTTGGCATAATTAAATTTTAATTAAACTTTGTTTATTGTTACCTTATTTTAAGGGATGCAAAGGTAGAAATTATTTTTAATTATCCAAACTCTATATTATTTATTTTTAATTTTCTAACTTTTTGATAACCAGATATAGTCGAATGTCTTAATGGTGATATGTCCAAAGTCTTAAATAAGTGTTGTTTTTAAAATTAAACAACAAAATAAATATTATAAAAATTACGTTATATTTGAGCTATGAAATATTTGGTTTTTCTTTTTTTTATTACTCCTTATATATATGGTCAGCAGTTTTATTTAAAAATTGAAGGAAGTTCTTCAACTGAAAATAAAATTATTGACAGCATCGGCTATATCAAATCACACAAGGAAATTAAAAACCTATTAGAGTTTCAACAAAAATTCAATCAGAATTTAATTAAAATCGGTTTTTTAGAAAACGAATTACTCGAAACCCAAAAAACCAATGATAGCAGTTTTACTTTCATATATAAATTAGGGAATTTAACTCGGAATATTGAAATTAAAACCGATAGTCTATCAAATGAAGTAAAAGATATGTTAAGCTTAACCACTTCTGAAATCATTTTACTTTCGAATACAGAAAATTATATTAACGAAAAACTAAATGTTTTAGAAAAAAAAGGTTTTGCTCAATCGAAAATACAACTAATAAATTTTACTAAAACTAATAACCTATTACAAGCTGATTTAGTTATTGAATTAAACAAAATTAGAAAGATTAACCAATTAGTTTTTCAAGGATACAGCCAATTTCCTGAAGGGATTAAAAAAGTGTTTTTAAGAAAATACAATGCAAAACCTTTTAACAAAGACGTTATTAAAAAAATTCATTCCGATTTTAATACTTTACCTTTTGTATCACAGATAAAATATCCAGAAGTTTTACTCACAACCGATTCTACAAAAGTATATTTGTATTTGGAAAAAAGGAAAAACAACACTTTTGATGGTTTTTTAGGATTTGGAAACAAAGAAACCACTCAGAAATTACAATTTAATGGCTATTTGGATTTAAATTTATACAATAACTTAAATTCTGGTGAACGCTTTAATTTATATTGGAAAAATGACGGAAACAAACAAAGCACTTTCAATGTGAATTTAGATTTGGCCTATATTTTTAAAAGTCCGATAGCGTTGAAATCAAATTTAAGAATCTTTAAACAAGATACCATTTTTCAAAATAGTAGTTTCGATTTCGATTTGGGCTATATGATAAATTACAATACAAAAGTTTTTATTGGTTACAAAGATAATGTTTCGGAAGCAATTCAAAAAGCAACTTCTTCAACCATTAAAGATTTAAAATCCACATTTATTACTTCTGTTTTTGAACATAAAAAAGTTAGTTTTGACGATTCTTTATTTCCAGATAAATTTACCGTTTTTACAAAATTCGGAATGGGTAACCGAACAGCAAGCGCCGTAAAAACGAATCAGTTTTTTGCTCAAATTCAACTACAAAAATTGCTCGAACTCAACAAAAAAAATGTTATTCATATTAAAACAGATACCTATTATCTTCAAAGCAATGATTATTTCACTAATGAATTGTATCGATTTGGAGGCATTCAATCAATAAGAGGTTTTAACGAAAACAGCCTGCAAGGAAACGTATTTACTGGTCTTTTCGCCGAATATCGCTATGTCGCTTCACCCAATTTATATTTTTACAGTATTACTGATTTCGGATATTATCAAGACAAAGCCAATAATACCGAAGACCAAATTTACGGACTGGGTTTTGGTTTCGGATTACTTAGCAATGGCGGCTTATTTAATTTAGTGTATGCCAATGGAAATATAGGAAACCAAACCATAAAACTTTCTAATTCTATCGTGCAAATTAGTTTTAAAACGTATTTTTAAAATAAATTTGAATAAACTTACCTATATTTGCAGCTATGAAAAACGACAATCAGATTTTTGGAATTAGAGCCATTATTGAAGCCATACATTCGGGCGCAGTTATAGATAAAGTATTTATTCAGAAAGAAGCTCAGGGCGACTTAATGAAAGATTTAATGAAAGCTATAAAGGCAAATAATGTAAACTTTAGTTATGTACCTGTAGAAAAACTGAATCGTTTTACTTCCTTAAATCACCAAGGGGCTGTGGCGACTATTTCGCCAATTGCTTTTCACGATTTAGACACGTTAATTGAACAAACTTTAGAAAGCGGTAAAACGCCTTTGTTTTTAATTTTAGACCAATTATCTGATGCGAGAAATTTTGGTGCGATTATTAGAACAGCTGAATGTGTAGGTGTTAATGGAATTATTGTTCAAAAACAAGGTTCTGCTCCTGTAAATGGGGATACCGTAAAAACAAGTGCAGGTGCTGTTTTTAATATTCCGATTTGTAAAGTAGATCATATTAAAGATGCCGTTTTTCATTTACAAAGTTGCGATATCAAAACCGTAGCAGCAACAGAAAAAACAGAAAACACCATTTATGATATCGATTTTAAAGTTCCTGTAGCCATTATTATGGGTAACGAAGAACGCGGTGTAAACCCATCCGTGTTAAAAGTGGTTGATGAAAAAGCAAAATTACCTATGTACGGAACTATTGAATCTTTAAATGTTTCCGTTGCGTGTGGTGCTTTTTTATATGAAGTTGTTAGGCAGCGTCTTATTTAATTAGACAATTATCTAATTTTTCATTTTCAAGAATTCATAAATCACTTTTACTGATGATTTAAAGTAAGAATCCACTTCCGTTTCTTCTACATTTTCAGGTTTTGGTGGATTTATAAAATTTCCGTTTTCGTCAAATTGTTTAAAGAAAGGTTTATCTGTTGGATCGAAATCTGGATGTTCCCAATCATAAAAAATTGGTGCCGAAAATTGAGGTGTTTTTATAAAAATTCCTATAATCAAACCCGTTACAAAACCAGCAAAATGCCCTTCCCAAGATACGCCTCCGTTTAACGTTTCTGCATTGGGAAACATATACCATATAATTCCTCCATATAATAATACAATGGTTAATGACAAGGCGACTAATCGGTAATATTTGGTTAAAATTCCTTTAAAAAAGATAAAACTTACCAAACAATACACCAATCCACTTGCACCAATGTGATAGGAGTTTCTACCCAAAAGCCACGTTCCTAATCCTGTAAATAATATACCTAAAAATAATACTTTAAAAAACTGTTGACGGTAAAAGTATTTCAAAGCCATTACCAAAAAGAAAATCGGAATAGAATTATTAAGTAAATGTTTGAAATTTCCGTGAATAAAAATATGTAACGGAATACCTCGCAAACCTTTGACTGTTTTAGGTAAAATTCCGTATTGATACAGTTCTGGAAAATAATGCAAATTCAAATAATACGTGATCCATAATAACATTACAAAGAGCAACGGAAATAGAATCACGGAAAGTGAAAAATAAAAATTTTTATCTATAGACGATTTAATCATATTTAAGAAAAGTCAAAAATGAAGCCAAAGTACAAGATATGAAAAATTGGCATATCATATTAAAATTAAAAAAAATTGTTTGAGAAGATTGCATTGTTTAAATTTGCTTTATGACAATACCTTTAGCAGAACGAATTCGTCCGAAAACTTTATCCGAATACATTAGCCAATCTCATTTGGTTGGCGAAAACGGCTCGTTAACCAAACAAATTGAAAAAGGAATTATTCCGAGTTTAATTTTATGGGGGCCTCCCGGAACAGGAAAAACAACCTTGGCACAAATTATGGCACAGGAAAGTAAACGCCCGTTTTACGAATTGAGCGCTATTAATTCAGGTGTAAAAGACATTAGAGACGTTATTGAAAAAGCCAAACAAAGCGGTGGTTTATTTACGGCAAAAAATCCAATTTTATTTATTGATGAGATTCACCGTTTTAGCAAATCGCAACAAGACTCGCTTTTAGCAGCAGTAGAAAAAGGCTGGATAACTTTAATTGGCGCCACTACTGAAAACCCAAGTTTTGAAGTCATCCCTGCACTTTTGTCACGATGTCAGGTATATGTTTTAAATGCGTTTACAAAAGAAGATTTAGAAAATATTTTACACCGAGCAATTGCGTCAGACGACTATCTAAAAACTAAAAATATTAGTTTAATTGAAACAGAAGCCTTACTAAGATTATCAGGTGGTGATGGTAGAAAACTACTAAACGTTTTCGAATTGGTAATTAATGCCACAGAAGGCAACACTATTGAAATTACTAATGAAAAAGTAATGCAAATGGTTCAAAAAAATACAGTGTTGTATGATAAAACAGGTGAACAACATTACGATATTGTTTCAGCATTTATAAAATCAATTCGTGGAAGTGATCCGAATGGAGCAGTATATTGGTTAGCCCGAATGATTGAAGGTGGTGAAGACGTAAAATTTATCGCGCGTAGAATGTTGATTTTATCAAGTGAAGACATTGGAAACGCCAATCCAACAGCATTTATTATGGCGAATAATGCCTTTCAAGCTGTGAGTACAATTGGCTATCCAGAAAGTAGAATTATTTTGAGTCAATGTGCGATTTATTTAGCCACTTCTGCAAAAAGTAATGCCAGTTATATGGCCATTGGAAAAGCCCAGCAAGTAGTGAAACAAACTGGAGATTTAGCGGTACCAATCCATTTACGAAATGCGCCAACTAAATTAATGAAGGAATTAGGTTACGGGGAGGAATATAAATATTCACACGATTTTGCTAATAACTTTGCTGAACAAGAATTTTTACCAACCGAAATTTCTGAAACTACATTTTTTGAACCAGGCGAAAATGCCAGGGAAAAAGAAATTCGTCAGTTTTTAAAAAACAGATGGAAAAATAAATATGGATATTGATTGGGTGTTGGGTTTTAGGTGAAAGGTTTAGGGTGTTAGGCGTAAGGAAAGTAACCTTTTACTAAAACAAATACTCCTCAACCATATATTCATAATTCAAATAATACTCAAACACACCTTTATTCCCAGTTTTAGTAAAAATACCTGTTATATTTTCTTTACTTGCAATAAAAACATTTGAATTTTTAGTTTTTTGCAATAATAAAAGAAGATTGTCATTAGTATCCCTTACTTCAGTTACTGGATCCCCTAATGATTGTTCAAATCTACAATTTAAATAGGTTTTAAATTCTGATACTTTTGGTGTATCAACTAGTTCTGATGTTGCAATAACTTCCTTCTCTTGAATTATTGTGGCATCATATTTTTTTAATTCTGGGCTCAACAACTTAATTATTTCAATATAAGCGTTTTGAATGTCTTTTTCTCTAGTTTTTACTTCCGCCGTTTCAAACAACAAATTATTTTGACAATCTCTAATTTGAAATTTGATTTTTCTTACAAGCAAATTGCTATTGTCAATTAAAACACCTGTTAAAGCATTACATTTATTTTGTGCAATCTCTATAGGCAATTCTTCATCATCAAAAAACACTTGATAACTATTTGATATCAATATAGCTTTTAGCATAGTATTAATATTATACGTGTTTTTTTCTTTTTGAAATTCGTATTTGTTAGAAATAATAATCACTTTATTTTGTTGAGCAAAAGAAGTGAATGATAAGAAAACGAGTACTAAAATTGAAAAATTTTTCATCATAATAAATTTTTTAATTGGGTTAAACTTTGTATTTGAATAATTTGATTTTGCGAAATCATTTCCGCTTTTGGATTAAAATAAACTGCTTTTATTCCGAAATTTTGGGCTCCTAAAACATCTGCTTCAAAACTATCACCAATCATTATGCTTTCTGTTTTAGAAGCATTTGCAGAAGTTAACGCGTGTTTGAAAATATTTTCGTGGGGTTTTTTATGCCCCGCTGCTTCCGAATTGGTAATGGTAACGAAATATTTATCTAAATTACTTTTTTGCAATTTTACATCTTGTACAAATGAAAATCCGTTGGTAATAATATGCAAAACATATTTATCTTTTAAATAGTCTAAAGTTTCAATTGTACCTTCTATCAAATGATTATTTGAAGTTAAATACTCAATAAACAAATGTGAAATGGTATTTATTTGATCTAATGAAATTTCAAAATTAAGTGCTTCAAAAGCGTCTTTAACGCGACTAACACGAAGGGTTTCTTGATCAATCTCGTTTTTTTCATACAATTTCCAATACGCAACATTAATTGGATTATAAATATCCATAAATTGTTGAGAATTGATATCGAAATTTAGTTCTTGAAATATTTTTTCAAAAGCTAAAGCCGAATTTTTTTCAAAATCCCAAAGCGTATGATCTAAATCGAAAAAAATATGTTTTATATCTTCCAAATTTATTTCCCTTTTACAATTTCAGCATTATCACAATTATAAATCCAATCTTCTACATCGTCTTCATTTGGACGGAAAGTACCTTTTATTGTTAAATACGTATCGGTTTTTAATTTTGGTGTAGCGCCTTTAAATTTTATCCCCATAATAGTTTCTGGACCTGATTTCCCGCAGAAAAAACAAGAAGCAAAAACATTCTTACTCAAAGCATAATTTTTGTTATCAATTGGCACAATAAATCCACTCATTACAATGGTTTTTTTAGCTAATTTTTTCAATTTTGTGTTAATAACTGGAAAATCAACTTCGCCATACGAGGCGTGTTTTTTCTTCAAATATTTAATTTCGCCCAACAATTTCCAAGTTAATGTGTCTGCTGAAACAATAACTCTTTTTGAAGATGTATATGTCGTTATTTCACTTTGATTTTGAAAACTGAATAAAAAAACGCCAATTAATAAGGCCATTATTATTTTTACTGAATTACGCATTTGCTAAAGTTTTTGATATATTAATAGTGTAAGCTTTTATAGCAGGAATTAAGGCAGCTAACAACCCAATTAAAAGGGTTAGACCAAATAAAAGCCCTTCTTTTTCCCAAATAATTTCCATAGGATTAAATCCTAATTTAAAGTCTGACTCTGATGCTTTTGATAATAAGACTATTCCGACTCTACCCAAAACCGTTCCGAAAAAATACCCTACAATACAAAGTAAAATACTTTCAAGTAAAACAACCATAAGTAGTTGGTGTTTTTTTGCACCATTTACACGTAAAAGGGCAAATTCAGCTTTTCTTTCTTTTAAGGTATTGAATAAAGCAATGAAAATTGATATTCCAGAAATTAACATAATTCCGAATGCTAAATATTTCAACGCATTTAGTCCCACACCAAACATATCAAACAATCTATTCATTTGATACGTTGGCAAAGCAGCTTGCATTTTTGTGTTTTGTGCGATAATATTTGGCCACATAAAAACGCCCATTTTGTTTTTAAACTCAATTAAAACAGACGTTATTTCCATATTTGGCTCATCAATGGTCATATCCGATTCATGGGAATCATGATTACATTCCGCTGAATGAACATGCTCTTCTTCTTCACGCACATAACCTTCTTCGCCATGAGCAGGATTTTCGGCAACTTCTTCGTGACCTTCTTCGTGGTGCATTTGCCAAACGGTTGGAATATTTGACAGAATTAAATTATCAATTACTTTTCCTGTTTTAGAGGCAATTCCTACAATACTATATTCTCCGTGGTCGTGAACTTCACCTTCAGCGGCACTTCCGTGAGTTCCTTTAAAAGTATCTCCTAATTTTAAATTTAATTTTTCAGCAACATCGGCTCCAACAACTACTTCAAAATTATGCTCGAATACTTTACCTTCCGCTATTTTAGCTTGGTATTTTTCTATATAATCTGGAGTAGTTCCGACGATTTTAAATCCTACATAATTATCACCATACGCTAACGGAATGGCTTTTTTAACATACGGATGTTGCATCCATACTTTTACAGAATCGTAACTAATATTTCCTGTTGGATCATCAACTTGATATACTGATGAAAGTACAAGTTGAAGAGGACTTCCTTGAGCTCCAAGGACCAAATCGACACCATCTAAATTGCTTTGGTATTTTTCCTCAAATTGTTTTTCAACTAATATCAAAACTGTTATAATAGCTACCGATGCAGTTAATAACAAAATGCTCAAAATGGTATTTAATGGTTTAAACCAAATATTTTTCCATGCTAATTTTCCGATCATACCATTGTAATTTGATTCGTGAATTTGGCTTTAATACGACTATCGTGTGTAACAATAATTAAAGCGGCTTTGTATTCTTTAGATAATGATTCCAATAACTCAATTACATTGTCTGCATTTTTATCATCTAAACTTGATGTGGGCTCATCCGCTAACAACACTTTTGGCTCATTCATTAATGCACGAGCTATAGAAACACGTTGTTGTTGTCCGACACTCAATTGGCTTGGTTGTTTGTGCGCTTGTTCTAAAATATCTAATTTATTTAATAATTCTTTAGCGCGTTTGGTATGCTTTTTACCTGTAGCTAACCAACTTGCCATTTCTAAATTTTCTAAAACGGATAGCGAAGCAATAAAATGCGATTTTTGAAATACCACACCAATATTTTTACCTCTAAACTTGTCTGCTTTACTTCCTTTAAGATTTGTGAAATCTGTATTATCAATTAAAATTTCTCCAGAATTGGGTTGCAACATACCTGCCAATATATGCAAATAGGTAGTTTTTCCTTTACCCGAATTTCCAGTTACTAAAATAGTACTTCCTGCCTGACAAAATAAATCAGGCATAATGAAATTTTGATCTTTATTATAAGAAAACGTGATGTTTTTCGTGCTTATCATTTTGTAATATATTATGTTGCAAGATAAGAATATTGAAATAAGATTAAAAACGTATTAACAAAAATTTATCTCAATCAAATAAAAGGCGATTATGCCTCGTAATCTTCAACTAATAATCCTTTTTCTTCGTTGTAATAAATTGCTAATGAGCCATCAATAAAATCAAAATGAATAAAATTTTCGTTTCTGTTTTCGTAATCATTTACTGTATTTACAGATAAAAGAGGTGTTTTAATTTTATCTTTCCAAATAGTAGCTGCGCTCACATCTACTCTTTTTAAAGAAAGTACTTCTTGAAATTTTTCGGCTAACATTTTTTGCTCTTCCTCAAAATTGTAGTTTGAAGAAATTATATAACCATTATCTTCTTCATTAATTTTGAAAAAATAGGTATCAGTTGTATCAAAAACGATTTCAATAGTATCTACAAAAACAAATTTTTCTTCTGGATTGACTAAATTTATCCAAAAATGATAAAAAATAGCCGAAATATTTTGATGTTGTTTTATTTTTGAAACCAATTCTAAATCTTGTTTGGAAAATTGATATAATTCGTTCATTGTATTAACTGTAAATATATTTTGCAAAAGTACATTAACTATTTTAAACACATAGGCACATAGATTTTTTTTATTTATGTTTTTGAAAACAAATCAAAAAAATCTGCGTACCCATATTAAAAAATACCTGAATCTTTAAAACTTAAATAACCAAATTCAGTAATAATAATGTGATCTAATATTAAAACGTCTAAAGTTTGACCTGCAACTTTTAGCTTTTTAGTCAATTGCAAATCGGGGTCACTGGCTTGTAATTTGCCAGATGGATGATTATGACATAAAATTATTGAAGTGGCATGATATTCAAAAGCCGTTTTGAAAACCATTCTATTATCCACCACAGTTCCTGTGATGCCACCTTTACTAATTTGCGATTTATGGATTACTTTATTAGAATTATTTAAATACAACACCCAAAATTCTTCGTGGAGTAACTCTCCAATTATGGGTTGCATAATTTCAAATATATTTTTACTTGATGTGATTTTTGGTAATTCGGTTGCTTCTTCCAACCTTCTTCTTCTCCCCAATTCTAAAGCAGCAACAATACTTATGGCTTTAGCTTCTCCGATACCTTTAAATTGAACTAATTGATGAACCGAAAGTTTACTAAGCTGATTAAGATTATGGTTTGATGCGGCTAAAATTCGCTGACACAATTGTACGGCGCTTTCATTTCTGGAGCCTGAACCTATTAATATAGCTAATAATTCCGAATCGGATAAGGTTGATTTACCTTTAAGTTGAAGTTTTTCTCGTGGACGATCGTCTTCAGCCCACTGATGAATTGGCGTGTACATAAAAATTTATTTTGGCGTTTATTGATACAAAATAAGTAAAATAAAATTATTCTTCCAAATATTGTAACTTTATAAAAAAAATTGCTACTTATTTATAAAACCTTTAAATCACAAAAAAATGAAAAATTTAAGAAATCTATTAGCGTCAACTGTAATTTTATTTACTAGTTTAACTGTTTCAGCACAAACTGCTGATGAAATCATTAACAAATATTTTGAAAACATTGGTGGAAAAGAAAAACTATCAAAAATTAATGGTTTCAAAATGAATTTGGTTAGTAATTATAATGGAATGGAAATTCCTATAGAAATTTTCAATGATAAAACCGGAAAAATGTATGTGAAAGTTAATTTTCAAGGAAAAGAAATTACACAATTAGCATTTGATGGAAAAACAGGATGGAGTACTAATTTTATGACTATGAAACCAGAAAAATTAGATTCTGAAACAACTGAAAATATGTTAAGTCAAATTAACGATTTTCCTGATCCTTTTTACAATTATAAAGATAAGGGTTACAAAGTAGAATTTCTTGGTAAGGAAACAAAAGAAGGAACAGAATGTTTTAAAATAAAGTTAACAAAAACGCCAATTACTGTTGCAGGAAAAAAAGAAGAAAATGTAGTTTTTTATTATTTTGATGCTGAAAATTATGTGCCAATTATGACTGAATCTGAAGTAAAAGAAGGTCCATCAAAAGGTCAAGTGTCAACAAGTACAATGGGAGATTACCAAGAAGTTGATGGGATGTTTTTTCCTTTCACAATGAATCAAGGAGGGCAAGAAATGACCGTAAAAAGCATCTCTATAAATCCAACTGTAGATGCAAAAGCATTTGAAATGAAAGTAGAGTAATATGAAAAAGTCATTTTTATTTACAATAATATTATCTAGTGTAATTTCTTTAAACGCTCAAGAAATAACACTAAAAGGAAAAGAACTTTTTGGAGATTTAGAAGCCCGCCAAATTGGTCCTGCATTAATGAGTGGTCGTGTTTCTGATTTGGCTATGCATCCAAAGAACAATCAAATTATTTTTTTAGGTGCAGCAGGTGGTGGAATATGGAAAAGCTCTGATGGGGGTGCTACTTTTGTACCTGTTTTCGACAAACATATTCAATCTATTGGAGCAATTACTTTTGATCCTAATAATCCAGACAATGTAATTTGGGCTGGAACGGGTGAAACTTGGACGAGAAATAGTGTATCTGTTGGAGATGGAATCTATAAATCAACAGATGGCGGCTTGAACTGGACCAATATGGGGTTACCAAAATCAGACAGAATTTCATCAATTATTGTGGATCCTAGAGATTCAAACAATATATGGGTTGGAGTTTTAGGAGCACTATGGGGAGATAGTGAGGAAAGAGGTATCTACAATTCAAAAGATGGTGGAAAAACATGGAATAAAGTACACTATATTGACAACAAAACGGGTTGTTCAGATTTAGTTATCGACCCTAGCAATCCAAACGTTATGTATGCCAGTTTTTGGGAATTTAGAAGAACTGCTTGGTCTTTTAATTCAGGTGGCAATTCTTCTGCGTTATTTAAAACTACTGATGGTGGAAAAACTTGGAACAAAATCCATAATGGTTTTCCAGCTGGAAAATTAGGAAGAATTGCCATTGCAGTTGCGCCATCAGATGTTAATATCTTATATTCAGTTATTGAATGTGAAAAAGACAGCGAAAAAGGATTATATAAATCAGAAGATGCCGGAAAATCATGGAAACATTTAAATAGTGATTTTGCTTTAGTAGTTCGCCCATTTTACTTTTCAAGAATTACAATCGATCCAAAAAATCCGGATATTGTATATAAAGGTGGATTAAATGGTTCTATTTCT
>NZ_JBIKJI010000161.1:0-4398 GCF_044361065.1 Flavobacterium sp. | reverse complement strand
AGCGGCAACTTTATCGTCTGGTTCAATATTAATGATGTTTTGAATTGCTCTTCCTTTACTTGCTTTTGTTCCTTCAGGAATTTCATACACACGCATCCAGAAACATTTTCCTTTTTGAGTAAAGAACAATAAATATTGATGATTTGTAGCTACAAATAAATGCTCTAAGAAATCTTGATCTCTTGTTCCTGCAGATTTCTGACCTACTCCACCTCTATTTTGAGTTTTGTATTCTGATAATGAAGTACGTTTGATGTAACCTGCGTGCGAAATAGTAACAACTACATTTTCATCGGCAATTAAATCTTCAATACTTACATCACCGCCAGAATATTCAATTAAGGAACGACGTTCATCTCCGTATTTCTCTTTTATTTCAGCTAACTCATCTTTAATGACTTGCATTCTTAATTCTTTACTAGCTAATAATTCTTTCAAGCTAGTAATTAACTTCATAATTTCATCATATTCCGCTCTTAACTTATCTTGCTCTAAACCAGTAAGTTGACGTAGTCTCATTTCAACAATTGCTCGAGCTTGTAATTCCGATAATTTAAATCGTTCAATTAATCTTGCTCTTGCTTCTTCTCCGTCTTTTGAACCTCTAATAATTTTAATTACCTCATCAATATTATCTGATGCAATAATTAAACCTTCTAAAATATGCGCTCTTTCTTCTGCTTTTCTTAAATCGTATTGTGCACGTCTAACAACAACTTCGTGACGGTGTTCTACGAAATAATGAATTAAATCTTTAAGATTTAACATTTGCGGTCTTCCGTTAACCAATGCAATATTATTAACACTGAAAGAAGATTGCAATTGTGTAAATTTATAAAGCGTATTTAAAACCACATTCGGAACGGCATCACGTTTTAATTCATAAACAATACGCATACCAGTTCTATCCGATTCATCACGAATAGTAGAAATTCCTTCAATTTTTTTCTCGTTTACCAAATCAGCCGTTTTCTTAATCATATCGGCTTTGTTCACTTGATACGGAATCTCAGTAACAATAATTGATTCTTTACCATTTACTTCTTCAAACATAGTTTTTGCACGCATAACAATACGTCCTCTACCAGTTTTAAAAGCTTCTTTTACCCCTTCGTAACCATAAATAGTTCCTCCGGTAGGAAAATCTGGTGCTTTAATATATTTTATTAATTCATCAATTTCAATATCATTATTATCAATGTAAGCTAATGTTCCGTCAATTACTTCTGACAAATTGTGTGGCGCCATATTCGTAGCCATACCTACTGCAATTCCTGAAGCACCGTTTATTAATAACGTAGGTACTTTTGTAGGTAACACTTTAGGTTCTTCTAAAGTATCATCAAAATTCAACTGAAAGTCAACCGTTTCTTTGTCAATATCCGCTAACATTTCTTCAGATATTTTTCTCATTCTGGCTTCGGTGTAACGCATTGCTGCAGGACTATCACCATCAACAGAACCAAAGTTACCTTGTCCGTCAACCATCAAATAACGTAAACTCCATTCTTGCGCCATACGAACCATAGCATCATATACTGAAGTATCACCGTGTGGGTGGTATTTACCCAAAACTTCTCCAACAATTCTGGCAGACTTTTTATGGGCTCTATTAGAAAAAACTCCTAATTCATACATACCAAATAATACTCTTCTGTGAACTGGTTTTAAACCGTCTCTTACATCTGGTAACGCTCTTGATACAATAACCGACATCGAATAATCGATGTAGGCTGACTTCATTTCATCTTCAATATTAATAGGTATTAACTTTTCTCCGTCAGTCATAGGTATTTATTTAATTTTTACTGATTTTTTTTAACGTGCCAATATACGATTTTTTGCGTTTTTTGAAACTAAAATTTCCAACAAAATAGAAATACTTATCAACAAAAATTGAAGAAAATTTTAACAAATAAATAGCTAATTTACTTTTATTTCTCGTTTTTTTTTTGTCAATTAGCAGTATGCATAGTACCTATGAAAAATTCATAGTATTTGCTCACGTTTTTAAATAGTTAAAAGATTTTATGGAAGATAATTTTTCACCAAGAGTTAAAGATGTAATACAGTTCAGTAAAGAAGAGGCCTTACGTTTAGGGCACGATTTTATTGGTACTGAGCATTTAATTTTAGGAATGTTACGAGACGGAAATGGAAGTGCAATTGATATTTTAAACCTTTTAAATATTAACTTTGATTTGCTACGAAAAAAAGTAGAAATATTAAGTCCTGCGAACCCGAATGGACTGTCAACAAACGATAAAAAAAACTTACACTTAACGCGCCAAGCAGAAAGAGCATTAAAATATACGTTTTTAGAAGCAAAAGTTTTCAATACTACCTCCATAAGTACCGCTTTGTTGTTGTTATGTATGTTAAAAAACGAAAACGATCCAACAACAAAACTTTTAAACAAGTTGAAAATTAATTATGACAATGTAAAAGATATATATATGAGCCTGAATTCTAACGAAAATGAAGATATTTTTAAAGATACGCCAAGAGCTGAAAATTTCGATTCTGGAGAAGAAAATTACAAAGAAGATATGCCAAATCCAATAAGCAATAGCGGAAATAAAACTACGAAAAAATCAAAAACACCTGTTTTAGATAATTTCGGAAGAGATTTAACTGAAATGGCTGAAGATGGAAAATTGGACCCAGTAGTAGGACGCGAAAAAGAAATTGAACGTGTATCGCAAATTTTAAGCAGAAGAAAGAAAAACAACCCACTTTTAATCGGAGAACCAGGTGTTGGAAAATCAGCTATTGCTGAAGGTTTAGCGATTATGATTGTGAAGAAAAAAGTCTCTCGTATATTGTTTAACAAACGTGTAGTAACGTTAGATTTGGCTTCGTTAGTTGCCGGAACAAAATACCGTGGGCAGTTCGAAGAACGTATGAAGGCTGTAATGAATGAGCTGGAAAAAAACGATGATATTATTTTATTTATAGATGAAATTCATACTATTGTTGGAGCTGGTGGCGCTACAGGTTCGCTTGATGCCAGTAATATGTTCAAACCTGCTTTAGCAAGAGGAGAAATCCAATGTGTGGGTGCCACAACTTTAGATGAGTATAGACAATATATTGAAAAAGATGGCGCTTTAGAACGACGCTTTCAAAAAGTAATTGTAGAGCCAACTACGATTGATGAAACTATCCTGATTTTAAATAATATCAAAGGAAAATATGAAGACCATCATAACGTAATTTATACACCCGAAGCTATAGAAGCTTGTGTAAAACTTACGAGTCGCTATATGACGGACCGATTTTTACCCGACAAAGCTATTGATGCTTTAGATGAAGCGGGTTCTCGTGTGCACATTACAAATATTGAAGTGCCAAAACAAATTTTAGAACTGGAAAAACAATTAGAAGAAGTTCGCGAATTGAAAAATTCAGTGGTTAAAAAACAAAAATTTGAAGAAGCTGCCAAATTACGTGATGACGAAAAGAAAATTGAAAAAGACTTAGCCATTGCGCAAGAAAAATGGGAAGAAGACGCTAAATCAAATCGTGTTGAAGTAACTGAAGACAATGTTGCTGATGTCGTTTCAATGATGACTGGAATACCTGTAAACCGAATAGCGCAAACAGAAACCAATAAACTGGCTAAATTACCGGAACTGATAAAAGGAAAAGTAATTGGACAAGACGAAGCGGTACAAAAAATTGCTAAGTCTATACAAAGAAATAGAGCAGGTTTAAAAGATCCTAACAAACCAATTGGTTCATTTATATTTTTAGGTTCTACAGGTGTCGGAAAAACACAATTAGCAAAAGTATTAGCGAAAGAATTATTTGATTCTGAAGAGGCATTAGTACGAATCGATATGAGTGAATATATGGAGAAATTCGCTATTTCACGTTTAGTTGGAGCGCCTCCAGGCTATGTTGGCTATGAGGAAGGTGGTCAATTAACGGAAAAAATTAGAAGAAAACCTTACGCAGTTGTTTTATTAGACGAAATAGAAAAAGCACATCCAGATGTTTTTAATATGATGCTTCAGGTCTTAGACGATGGTTTTTTAACGGACAGTTTGGGTAGAAAAATCGATTTTAGAAATACAATAATTATTATGACTTCTAATATTGGAGCCCGTCAATTAAAAGACTTTGGACAAGGTGTTGGTTTTGGAACTGCCGCAAAAACAGCTCAAGCAGATGATTACAACAAATCAGTAATTGAAAACGCTTTGAAAAAAGCATTTGCACCTGAATTTTTAAACCGAATTGATGATGTAATTGTATTTAATAGTTTAGAAAAACACGATATTGATAAAATTATTGATATTGAAATGGAAAAACTTATTTTACGTATTAAAGATTTAGGATATACGTTTACCATTTCTGAAAAAGCAAAAGATTTTATTGCTGAAAAAGGTTTTG
>NZ_JBIKJI010000034.1:0-16375 GCF_044361065.1 Flavobacterium sp. | reverse complement strand
ATGGAAAAAAGAAAAGGCCGATTTACATAATCGACCTTGTATTTTTATTATTCAAAAAAATTAGTTTGTTACTTTAGCAAACCTATTGGATATAACATTTGAAGTATCATAACCGTTAAATCGTTTAATATATGATCTTAAGGAAGTTCCAAAACCGTCTCTAAAACCATTTTTTCCATTACTTCTAAGGTATGCTTTTACTGAACTTGCACCTGCTAAATGAGCTGCTGCTAACAATCCCGATTCTGTAATTTTAATTCCGTTAATTATTCTACCTGAATAATTTTTAATTTCTTTTCTTAACTCCCATTTATTTATGCATAATAACGCATAAAAAGCATTTTCTTGTAAGTTTGGGTTATCAAGGAAGTTTTTGAAGTTATAAACACCAATGTGTCGTAATGTGCTTCTTCCGAATTGGTATTTGCCCATATAACCATAAGGATTAACCAAAGTGTAAATGCCTGCAGATTCTTTAACTCCTAGGGCTTGTGTGAAACCGATATAAGTATTTCCTGTATAAGGTATAGAAAAATTGAACTTTACCGATTCGTCTTTTGAAGGTACTCGATATTCGAAAACTTCCGAATCATCGATATGAAATCCAGTTACAGATTCCTCTTTAAATGCTTTAAAACCAGAACTTATAATGGCAATAAATGCAATGGTAACTCCAAAATAAAAAATGTCTTTTCTCATGTAAATTTATTTCTCAAAAGGGTAAAAAAATTCATTTTTTACATTGTGTTTGATTGACATAAATCATACCACTCCAGTTGAATTAACTTGGCAAAGATACAACATTTTTTATTATTTTTCTGAATATCAAGTAATTAACATTTTATTAAGATGTAATAAACTGTCAAATTGTGTTTTAACCTTATTGATTAATAAGGATTTAGGAGAAACAAAAAAATTAGAATAGAAAACAATAAAAATGAAAAATTAAGATGTATTTAGTTGATTTTGAAGAAATAAAAAGAATAAAAAATGGCAAAAAACCGCAAAAATATACTATTTGAAAAATGTATTTATAATGTGATTTGTATAGATAATAGCACCCTCATTATTTAGATGTCCACAAGATGCAAAATAACGATCATCTGTAACCGTATTTTCAAAATTATTTATTTCTGGATATTGTTTTTTTACGTTGTCAAAATAATCTAATCCTTTTGTGTTTTTACACATAGGTGTCATCACTACAATTAAATTGATATTATTTTGATTACAGATTTTCTTAATTTCTTCGTAATATTTATTTCGGATTACTTTTAATGTTGAAATATCATTTTTCATACTTCCTTTTTTATCTGAGATTAAAGGGTAATATCCTTTATTATAAAGTGTATTTGTTGGTTTTTTTGAAAGTACTTCGTATACTTCTCTAAAACCAATTTTTGCATCAAATTTAATATATCTGTAAAATGGTACATAATATAGTTGTTTAAAATCTGATTCGTGTTTATAATGTTCTTTAATAATAGAATTCGTATGAATATAAGGCATAAAACGCGCTGTTGTTCCTTCGTCTCTTTTTTCATTACAAATACTTAAATCCGCTTCCAGAATTAGATTCTTAATTTGAAATTTATTTGTCATCATTAGTTTTAACAACAAAGACGTTTCAAATAAATGCGAGCCACTTATTCCGTAATTAAATGATTTTAGCCCTTTTTTCTCGAACAAATCGGTTACAAAATGATTGTTGGCTCGAGAAGTTCCCATAATGACTAAATCATATTTTTTTTCGAATGAATGCAGTACGTTTTCTACTTTATTTCTTTCAGAAGATTGAGAAATTATTGTAGTAAAAATAACATCTAATAACAATGAAGCTATAAAAAGTATAAAAACAAAAAGAACTGAGAGTTTAAAAAAACGTTTCATATTATAATTTAAGCTTTTCAATTAAAATAGAAGTAAAAATTAAAGCTCCCGTATGGTTTAAATGATAATTATCTTGATAATAATTATCGTTTTGCAAATTTGTTGAAAAATTATAGGATTTTGGAAATTTTGAAACCAATTGATTTAACTTGTTTGATTCAATTTTTGAGTTAATTCTATAAGGAGACGTAAAAAAAACACAATTAATTTTATTGTTTTTATTAAAATTAAATATGGAATCTAAATAACAATTTTTATTAAGAGGTTTCTCAAAATCTAATTTAGTTTTTTTGAAACTATTTTTTAAAGGAACATATCCTTTATCTTTTGAAAATTGATGCTTTTCAACACTAAATAAACTTGCTAAAAATTCTCTAAATCCTAATTTACTAGAAAAATAAATATACCTATAAAATGGAATATTTTTACATTGCCAAAATTGTTGTTTATTACTCAGCTTAAAAAAACTAGAAATCTCATTATTTTCATTAATAAACGGTGCCGATTCATAATTAACTATAACAGAAAAATCGTTTGGAGTGTAAAATGAACCATCAAGTTGTATGAAAATTTTTTTAAATTTTATTTTATACGTTTTTATAAGTTTTTGAATAAAATGTAAATCTGATAAATTAGATCCTTGCAAAGCTAAATTTATTGTCCTTTTACCTGTTTTTTCTTCAATTAAATTAGAAACTATGGTATTTTCAACTCTCGAAGATCCTAAAAAAATATAATCAAAACTTTTATTTTTTTGTGATCTCAAATATTGAAATTTTGTTCTTGGAATGCAATTGCTATACGTTTTTGTATAAATATAATCCAAACTATAAATGCTTACAATTAGCAGAATAATTGTTTTGAGAATGTATTTTACAAATTTTTTCATATATTAAAACTGAAAATAAATAAATTCTTTATAATCAGAAAAAACTCCTAATGCCAAAATAGCTAAAATACAAAACAATAATTTTATATTTTCATATTTTCCAGAAATGGGCTCTGTTTTGTATTTGTTAAACCATTCAAATAAAATAAAAGCACCAATTAACCATACTAATTCTGGAGCATAACGATCATTATTTAAAAATTGACTATCAAAATTTAAGTTAGTGAACATATTTTTTATGTACAAAATGGCATCGGAAATAGATTTTGCTCTAAAAAATATCCAAGCAAAAGTGGCCATTGAAAAAGTTATAAGTATTTGTAAAATCGTTTTTACTCCTTCAAAATTCCATTTAAAATGAATGTCTTCTAAGTTATTTCTGTTTTTATTTAGCAATAGTAATGGCAAAAAGTAAATGGCATTCAGAAATCCCCATACGATAAACGTCCAATTGGCACCGTGCCAAAAACCACTAACTAAAAAGATAATAAACGTATTACGAACTTGCATCCATTTTCCGCCTTTGCTCCCGCCTAAAGGAATGTATAAATAATCCCTAAACCAAGAAGATAATGAAATGTGCCAACGTCTCCAAAACTCGGCGATATCTCTTGAAAAATAGGGAAAATTAAAGTTTTTCAATAAATCAATTCCAAATAACTTTGAAGTTCCTAATGCAATATCCGAATATCCTGAAAAATCGCCATAAATTTGAAAAGCAAAATAAATCGCACCTAATACTAAGGACAACGAATTCATTTGTTCTTGATGGTTAAATACTTCATTAGCATATAAGGCACAAGAATCTGCAATGACTACTTTTTTTACTAATCCCCAAATAATTTGATGGACGCCTTCTTTGGCTTTTTCGAAATTAAATTCTCGTTTTACCTTTACTTGCGGCAATAAGTGTGTGGCTCTTTCAATAGGTCCTGCAACTAATAAAGGGAAATAACTTACAAAAAGCGAATAGTCGATGAAATTTGTTTCAGCTTTTATGCGTTTGTAATAAATATCTATTACATAAGATAATCCGTGAAAGGTATAAAACGAAATTCCGACAGGTAAAATTACTTTAATCAACAACGGATTTACTTGAAATCCGAAGCCATTTAGTAATTCGGTGAATGAAGTGGCAAAAAAATTGTAATATTTAAAAACACCTAAAAACCCTAAGTTAATTATAACACTTAACCAAAACCAGAATTTTCTTTCCTTAACTGATTTGCTTTTTTCTATTTGAATACCTGAAAAATAATCTAAAAGCGTAGAAAAGACAAGCAAAAAAAGAAAACGCCAATCCCAACAAGCGTAAAAATAATAACTTGCAATAATTAATAAACTATTTTGCCAAGATTTATTTTTATTAAAAACAAACCAATATAAAATAAAAATTATAGGTAAAAATACAGCAAAATGAAGAGAATTAAAAAACATAATTTACGATCCAATAGCTTGATAAATAAATCCTATTTTTTCCAATTCTGCTTTGTTTAATACATTTCTTCCATCAAAAACAAAAGCAGGTTTTAGCATATTGTCATATATTTTTTGCCAATCGTAGGTTTTAAACTCATCCCATTCTGTCAAAATAGCGATTGCGTGTGCATTATTACAAGCATCATAGCCACTGTTTTCAACTGAAATGTATTTTTTATTTTCTTCCGCTGAACGAGATTCTAAATAATTTAAATCCGAAAGAATTTGATTTTCTTCAACTTTTGGATCAAAAACAGCAATGTTTGCACGTTCACTAATTAAATCATTTGCTACATAAATAGCAGCAGATTCACGAGTGTCGTTTGTATCTTTTTTGAAAGCCCAACCTAAAAAAGAGATTTTTTTACCCGAAACGGTATTGTATAACGTATTAATAATATTTTTTGAAAAACGACGCTTTTGATGGTCATTCATAATGATTACTTGTTCCCAATAATCGGCAACTTCATTTAATCCATATGATTTAGCAATATATACTAAGTTTAAAATGTCTTTCTGAAAACAAGAACCGCCAAAACCTACTGATGATTTTAAAAATTTTGAACCTATTCTACTATCTAAACCAATGGCTTTTGCTACTTCATTTACATCGGCACCTGTTTTTTCACACAATTCACTCATTGCATTAATAGAAGAAACGCGTTGCGCTAAAAAAGCATTTGCGGTTAGTTTTGATAATTCCGAAGACCACACATTTGTGGTTAAAATAAGATCTTTATTTACCCAATTTGCATATACATCAACTAATTTACGAATGGCATCTTGGCCTTCAATTGTAGTGTCCCCACCAATTAACACTCTATCTGGAGCATACAAGTCTTCAATTGCTGTACCTTCAGCTAAAAATTCAGGATTTGATAAAATTTGAAAATTTACACCGTTTCCAGTATTATCTAAAATATCTTTTATTGCCTGAGCCGTTCGTACCGGTAAGGTTGATTTTTCAACAACTATTTTATCTGTTTTAGCTACGCGAGCAATTTGTCTGGCACATAACTCGATATATTTTAAATCTGCCGCCATACCTTTTCCTACACCATACGTTTTTGTTGGTGTATTTACTGATATGAAAATTAAATCCGCTTCATCAATGGCTTGATCTACTTCAGTGGAAAAGAATAAATTTCTTCCTCTTGCTTCTTTAACTACAGCATCTAATCCTGGCTCATAAATGGGTAATAAACTCACATCTTCATTATTCCAAGCGTTAATTCTGTCTTGATTTAAATCAACTACAGTTACCTTAATATGTGGACATTTTTGAGCAATAACCGCCATAGTTGGACCTCCAACATAACCCGCACCAATACAACAAATATTTTTAATCATCTTATTTATGTTCTTTATCTTATTTTTTAAATTTTATTTAATGTATTAAAATCTACATTGATTTCATAGAAGTTTCAAAAGGAATTCTTTGTAATAAACTTCTTCCTAATGTAACTTCATCTGCGTATTCTAATTCGTCACCTACAGAAATACCTCGAGCAATTGTAGACACATTTACAGAAAATGGTTTAATTTGCTTAAAGATATAAAAATTTGTAGTATCACCTTCCATAGTGGAGCTCAACGCAAAAATTATTTCCGTAACTTTTTGATGCTTTACTTTTTCTACTAAGGAATTAATGTTTAATTGGCTTGGAGAAATACCTTCAATAGGAGATATTTTACCACCTAAAACGTGATAAATTCCTTTATACATTCTTGTATTTTCAATAGCCATAACATCTCTAACATCTTCTACAACACAAATTATTGAATGGTCTCTTGAAGGATTATTGCAAATTTCACATACTGCAAAATCAGAAATATTGTGACAATTTTGACAATAAATAATTTCATTTCGCATTTTAGTTAATGCATCAGTTAATAAAAGTGTTCGTTCTGCTGGTTGTTTTAGCAAGTGCAACACCAAACGCATCGCCGTTCTTTTACCTATACCTGGCAACATAGCGACTTCATTAACGGCATTTTCTAATAATTTTGATGAGAATTCCATTCTGCAAATATATTAAAAAGAAAAAACCTATTTACATAAATATAAATAGGTTTTTTACGATTTTATTTTGTGCTAATTTAAAATTTGTGCTGAAATAATAGCTTTTTTTGCTTCTTTTTCAAATATAGACTTATGTTTGGGCTGAAACATAGACGTTACCACAATACAATGGTCAGCATCCGTTTCTTTTAATATAACTTCTAAGAAAAACTCTTTCGTTTTTTCCACTATAATATTTCCTGAATAGAAAAAATACTTTTGCCCTGCATTTTCAAACTCACCATTTTGTAAATTCTTTACGCCATCTGCGGCATCTTTTTTCATTTCCTCCATCAAATCAGTATATTTTTTTGGAACAATCATACCAACCAAGGCGGCCTTAGGGTCTTCAGAAAAATAGGCGTTTCCTTCACTTTTTGCATATAAAGATTTATTAAAATCCATAAAAATTACAACCGCAGGAGCCAGTTTATCTTTGCTTTCTACTTTTTGAGCGAATGCAGTACTGGAAACCATAAAAAAAGTTAAAAAGCTTACGAACTTTCTTGTAAATAAATTTTTCATCTTAATTAATTTTTTCAAATTTAAACAAATATGCTACGAATATACATTATTCTGTTATTTTTGTAAAAAAAACTTATGCAACCAATTACAATTTTACTATTTTTTGTTTCTTATTTTATCGTTTTGTTTGGAATTTCCTATTTTATGAACAAAAAATCCGGCAGTAGTAACGATACTTTTTTTAAAGCAAACAGTAAATCGCCTTGGTATTTAGTAGCTTTTGGTATGATTGGAACAGCGCTTTCAGGTGTTACTTTTATTTCAGTTCCTGGTGCTGTAGAAGCCAATCAGTTTGCTTATTTTCAATTTATTTTAGGAAATGCAATTGGTTTTATTATTGTAGCTACCGTATTATTACCATTATATTACAAACTTAATTTAACTTCAATTTATACGTATATTGAACAACGATTGGGTTATTTTAGTTACAAAACAGCCTCTTTTATATTCTTATTAAGTAGAACAATTGGTTCGGCTTTTAGATTGTATTTAGTGGTTTTAGTATTACAGAATTTCGTTTTTAATACATTCGGCATCCCTTTTTGGGCAACCGTTTTGATAAGTCTGGGACTTATTTTCGCATACACTTACAAAGGCGGATTAAAAACAATTATTATTACAGATACATTACAAACTGTATTTTTAGTAAGTTCTGTTTTTTTTACTATTTATTTTGTTTGTGATAGTTTAGATTTTGGATTTAGTGAAGCCATTGCAAAAATTAATGATTCGAAATATTCTAAAATTTTCTTTTTTGAAGATTTTATAGGTTCAGGGCAACATTTTATAAAACAAATTTTAGGTGGAATTTTCGTAACCATTTCTATGGTGGGATTAGATCAGGATTTAATGCAGAAAAACTTAAGTTGTAAGAATATCAAAGAAGCGCAAAAAAATATGTTTACGTTTACAGGAATCTTTGTAATCATTAATTTATTTTTCTTGAGCGTGGGTGCATTATTGTATTTATTCGCAACAAAGAACAACATCCCAGTACCGGTGTTAGATGGTGCAGTAAGAACCGATTTGTTATTTCCTGAAATAGCATTCAATCATTTTGCTTTAGTACCAGCAGTTGTGTTTTTATTAGGATTAACCGCTGCCACTTTTGCGACAACAGATTCCGCTTTAACTGCATTAACTACTTCATTTTGTATTGATTTTTTAGGAATGGAGAAAAAAGAAGAAACAAAAAACACAGTAAAAACAAGACATCTTGTGCATATTGGATTTTCCTTGGCAATATTTTTGGTGATATTAATTTTTAATTCGTTAACCAATCAATCCGTTGTGAAGTTAATATTTAAAGTTGCGTCGTACACATACGGACCGCTTTTAGGTTTATTTGCTTTTGGAATTTTAGTCAAAAACCGTTCTGTAAAAGACAAATTGGTGCCTTTTATTTGTTTGTTATCACCAGCAATAACTTTTTTAATTAGTATGAATTCTGGAATTGATGCGGAAGCACCAAAATTAATCCCGTATGCATTTGCAGAAGAATTAATTATTGTTAACGGATTAATTACTTTTATTGGATTATACTTAATAAGTAAAAAAAGTGTTTGAGTTGTTCTTTAAGATTTTCATTTACAACTTTTGACTTTCGACTTTTGACTTTCGACTAATATTGATTTGTAGCCAATAAAACCAACGTACAAGCCACTTCAATTTCAATATTATTTTGTTTTAAGATTTCATAAAATTCTGGATTTTCAGTACCTGGATTAAATAATACACGTCTTGGTTTTAATGAAATAATATAGTCGTAATAGTCTTCTTGATTCTTTGGATTTAGATATAAAGTAACGGTATCAATTCCCGTAAATGGAAATTTAGTTGTCTCAATTTTAACATCTAAAGCCATACCTTCTTTGGTTCCGATTGCTACAACTTGATGCGTTTTATTAATTAAACTTTGTATCGCTTTATAAGCATATCTTTCTTTATTTGTGGTGGCACCTAAAACTAATGTTTTCATTTTATTGAGATTTTATTCATACTAAATTACAAAATGTTTTTTAATTTACATTTAAATAATTGTATTATAAATTCTATCTTTGAATAACACGATATATTTGCAAAAAAACTATGGACATTTTTATTTATTTATTTGCCGCCTTATTTTCGGTTTTAAACCCAATTGGAACCGTGCCTATTTTTGTTGGATTAACACAAGGCTATTCCGCTTCGGAACGATCTAAAACGTCATTAATTACATCAATTAATGTATTTGTGATTTTACTTATTTCGTTTTTTGTGGGTCAATATGTATTGTCATTTTTCGGAATTACCATTACGGCATTACGAATTGCAGGTGGAATTATTATAGCCAGTTCGGGATTTTCATTATTAAATGGAAACTTTAGCAAGAACAAAGGAATAAATAAAAAGGTTCAGAAAGAAGTAGAAACACGTCAACATATTGCTTTAACACCTTTAGCTATGCCTATGCTTGCGGGCCCTGGATCGATTTCTTTATTAATTGCCTATTATCAAGAGTTGACAGAAACAGATGCTTCCATATCCACTTCAGAAATATTATTTTCTTGTTTTGCCATTTTGGCTGTAGCCATTTTAATTTATTTAATATTACGAAGTGCCCATTATTTAGCAAAAATATTAGGATCATCTGGAATTGTAGCCATATCCAGAATTATTGGTTTTTTAACCATTGCTATCGGAATTCAATATATAATAAGTGCCGTTTTAAGTATTATTAGAGGAATTTAAATTTAGAATACTCCTAAAACAAAAATTCCAAATTCCAACTGAATAGTGTTGGAATTTGGAATTTAAGCATTTATATAATTTTCATTTATTCGATTTTCGGCAAGAAAACCTCAGCCATCATACAGCGAGCGCTACCACCGCCACACGCTTCAATTACATCTAAACTTGCGTGCAAAATCTCACAATGTTTTTCGATTTTATCAATTTGTGCTTTTGTTAAACTTTGATAAGCGGAATTGCTCATTACTAAATAACGTTTATCAGCTGCACCTCGAACTTGTAACATATTTCCTGCAAAATTATTTACTTGCTCTTCTGTGATTAAAATAATTTCTTTACCGTCCGCTTTAAGGTTTTCTAAAACCATTTTACGTTCTTTTTTATCATCTATACAATCGGCACAAATAACGGCAAATGTTTCTGCAATACACATCATTACATTGGTATGATAAATCGCTTTTCTTTCTCCATTTACAGTTTGGAAGGCTTCAAAAATAATGGGTGACATATCAAAATCTTCACAAAATTCGATAAATAATTCTTCGTCAGCTCTTGGCGAAAGTGCGCAATATGCTTTATTAAATTCTCTGTCTAAAATTAAACTTCCGGTTCCTTCTAAATATACATTATCCTCTTCTGCAGAAGAATAATCCATAATTTCAGTTATTTCAAAACCTTTGTCTTCCAAAACATCCAAAATATCTTCTCTTCGTTCTAATCTTCTGTTTTCGGCAAACATTGGATATAAAACAACATCACCTGTTTCGTGAAAAGAAATCCAGTTATTTGGAAAAATACTATCTGGTGTGTCAGGTTCTTTTTTGTCTTGAATTACAATTACTTGCACGCCAACACTTTTTAATTTTTCAACATACGCATCAAATTCCTGAACTGCTTTAAAATTTACCGTTTCTGGAGTTAAATCATCTAAAACTTTTTGATAATAATTGTTTACAGCTGTTTGTTCGTTCATACGAAACGCCACGGGACGAATCATTAATATGGTGTTGGTAGTTTGCTTCATTTTATTTTGTTTAAAGTTTCAGGTTTCAGGTTTTATTACGTGAAACTTGAAACAAATTAATTTAATCTCTAATTAATGGTAAAGTAGAACATCTTAGTAGTCCTTCTTGTTTTGAAATTTCGGCATAAGGAATTTCTTCTACTGTAAAACCGTTATTGCGTAACCAAGTATTTAATCTTGTGAAATTTTTCTCAGATACAATTACATCTGGAGCTATTGAAAAAATATTTGAGTTCATATGATACATTTCTTCTCTTTCGATATGAAACAAATTATCTTTACCAAATAAATTTACAAGAAACATATAGTCTGCTTCTTCACGAAAACCGCTTTTGTAAATTATTCCTTTATTTGTTCCGATTGGTTGAAAACAACAATCTAAATGTAACGCATTATCTCTTGGTTCAATTTTTGATTTAACTAAATCGAAAGCCTTTACTATTTTATTTGGAAACAAATTTTGAATGAATGCTACCCCTTCCATATTTGTTCTTGCTGTAATGTAATTTTTATAATCAGAACCTTTATAAGTACCAATAAAAATGTAGTCATTCCAAGGCATTACATCGCCACCTTCGATATGAACATTTTCGGGTGGACGAACCACTTTTTTTGGATTAATTTTATCAATTATGTATTGAATGGCATCTAATTCTCGTTCTCTATCTGGTAAAATATTCGCTTTAATAAAAATGTCATCAATAACAAAACCAATATCTCTTGAAAAAATTTGATTATAATTTTCAATAATTTCTGGTCGATAAACTTCTACATCATATTTTTGAAAAACAGTATTAAAAGCTTCCATTTCAGCAACCATATCTGCTTCTACTGGATAAGTCCCTGCTTTTATGTGCTCTAATGATTTTGGATCATAAGCTTCTTCAACTGTAGGTGTTGGTCCATTACTAATAGCGGTTCCAAGTACTACTGCTCGTAATCGTGAGGTTTCGTTTTTTACATTTAATGATAACATAAAACTGTTTTTTACAAATATAGAAAATTGATAACGATTGAGAAAGAGAGAACTTTGGTTTTATTTTAAAAATTTGAGCGCGAATTAAAAAGAAATTTACAATTTGTTAAAATAATTTTTTGTGTATTGATTTCCAATTACTTATCTTTGAACAAACTTAAAACTAAATTATTATGGGATTATTAAATTTTTTTAGCTCATTATTTGGAAAAGCTAAACAAACTGAAGAAAATACGAATGTAAAAAAGTCAGAAATTGCTGAACCAAAATTGGAAAAAGCCTCTGAAATAATTGAAGAAAAGCCAATAGTTAAAAAAGTTCCTGTTAAAAAAGCTGCCGTTAAAAAAGCACCTGCAAAAAAAGTAGCAGCGAAAGATAAAGTTGAAAAAACAACAGAGAAAACAACAAAAAAAGCAGCTCCAAAGAAAGCTCCAGCTAAAAAAGCTCCAGCAAAAAAGACAACATCAAAAGAAGCTACTCCTAAAAAAACAACTACAAAAAAAGAGTAACCTTTTATATAAATTCAAAAAAGCTTCAGAAAATTCTGAAGCTTTTTTTTATAAATTTAATAGTATAATTAATTTGAAATGACCTCAACTTCTGCATTAGGTTGAAATAAGAATAATCTTCCTGAACTTATTTCTAAACATTCATATCGTTTCACGCGTAATGCAATTTTTTTAAAAACTTTTCCATTTTTAATACGAAAGGTACTACCAAACGGAATTTCAAACATATAATTGTGCTCTGTATTTCTTTCGTCAAACTGTTTTAACGCTAAAGACAAAGTGGCATCCGTATCTGAACTTGCTTTTGGATTTCTGAAATGTCTTGCCATTAAAGGCAATATTTGATGAGGAAAAATTTCTGGACGAATAAACGGAATCATTAAATGCTGAAAAGTTATTTTCCATTCCGTTCCATGAGGTAAAATGTTTGTACCATATTTTTCAAAGGCAACCAAATGCGCAATTTCATGAATCAACGTCATTAAAAATCGATATTTATTTAAATTGGCATTGACCGTGATTTGATGAAAACCGTCTGGATGTCTACGATAATCACCGTGACGCGTATTTCGTTCATTTACTATTTTTAAATGCACGTGATTTTGCTTAATCAATTCGAAAACGGGTGTTACGGCGTGTTCTGGTAAATATTTTTGTAAAACGTTAGACATTTAATTGGTATCGTTATTTTTACTATTTAAAAGTACTTTTGCATTAGTAGCCGTAATTACTTTTTTTCCTGTTTTTGCTTCTAATTCTTTCCTTGCTACATTTGCTACATTTCCACCTTGAGCAGCTACGATTTTGTTTTCTTCAAAAGTTTCAGGATTTACAGACTGTGAAATATCTTTTACTGAAGCTTCTGCTAACATGTTTAAAATTAACTCCGTATTTGTCATGTTGTCTCTAAGATTTTCTTTCTTTAGACCTTTTAATATTTTATATTCTTTTGTAGTTTTATTTGACCAAGATTTAGAAATAATATCTGTTAAAATAGCGAATTGTTGTCCTTCTTTTACCCCTCTATTTTTCCATTCATCTGTTAATTCTTTTCGAATTTCAATACTTTTTAAGCGTTGATTTATCCAATTCTCAGAATATCCCAATTGTAAATATTGCTCCAAAGCCCTATCAATTGAAAGTTCTGGATCTTGCATTTCATCTAATCTTTCTGCTGCGATTTGTGCTAACCACAGTTTAAATGGTTCTGCTTTTGGAGATGGAACAGATTGAATTATTCTAAAAAGTTGTTCTGTATCTGCAACATCTGTTTTATAAAATTTACCGTCTGATGATTGCAGTTTCAGTTGACTACAATTTGTAGTCAACTCACTTCCTTCTCTTTTTAAACGAAGTTTTAAAACACTCCAATACTTTCGAGCATTTGGACTTTCCGTTAAAACTTCAATTACATCAATAATTGAAATAAACCATTTTTCTTGTTCGGAATCCCAAACGGTTCTTACTTTTTTGTCTTCAAATAATTGAATGGCGTTTAATTTAGTCATAGGTGTATAGTTTAATTTGAAATCAAGTTACTACTTTTAAGGTGTTGAAGCACTTACCTGAAGTACTTTCCCATTATAATATTTATTTCCCGTTAAGGCAAAATTAAAAATATAATCCGCCATTTCTTTAGCAGAAAGTGGTGCTTCATATCCTGGAAAAGCTTCCTGTAACATTTCTGTATTCACAGCGCCCAAGGCTAAAACATTAAATGAAATGCCGCTTTCTTTGTATTCCTCAGCTAATAATTCCGATAATGTAATTACTGCCCCTTTGCTTGAACTGTAAGCAGAAAGTCCAGCAAATTTCATACTCCCCTGTATACCTCCCATTGAACTTATAGTAACCACGTGGCTTCCTTTTTCCATAAATGGAATACAAATCTTAGTTAATTCTGCAACAGCGAAAACATTTACTTTATAGATATTTTGAAATTCTTGTGTAGAAATTTCAGTAAAATTTTTATGCAATAAACTCCCTGCATTATGAATTAGTAAATCCACTTTTTTCCAAGTTTTCAAAACAAAATTTTGTACTTGTTGTAACTGATTTTCATCTGAAATATCAATTGACAAACACGTAATATTTTCGTGTTCCATTAAAACTTGAGGTGTTTTACGAGAAATAGCTAAAACTTGATGACCTGCATTAGCAAACTGTAAAGCCATTTCATAGCCAATTCCACGAGAAGTTCCTGTAATTATTATATTTTTCAAAATAGTATTTGTTTTATGTAAATATAAAAAAAAATCCTGAAAAATAATTTTTCAGGATTTCATTATTGTAAAAATATTTTTTTTATGCTAACATCGTAACTGGATTTTCCATAAACGCTTTAAATGTTTGTAAAAACTTAGCGCCTGTAGCTCCATCAACCGTTCTGTGGTCGCAAGCTAAAGTTACTGTCATGGTATTACCCACTACAATTTGACCATTTTTAACTACTGGTTTTTCAATAATAGCTCCAACGGATAAAATAGCTGAGTTGGGTTGATTAATAATAGAAGTAAACGATTGAATTCCAAACATTCCTAAGTTAGAAATGGTAAAGGTACTTCCCTCCATTTCAGTAGGTTGAATTTTCTTTGATTTTGCTTTTCCTGCTAAATCTTTTACATTCACACCAATTTGAGTTAAACTCATTTGATCAGTAAATTTCAACACCGGAACCATTAAACCATCTTCAACAGCAACAGCTACACCAATATTTACGTGATGATTAATAACCATTGCGTCTTCTCTCCATTGAGAATTTACTTGTGGATGTTTTTTCAATGCCATAGCAGATGCCTTTATAACCATATCATTAAATGATACTTTAGTTTCTGGCAAGCTATTAATCATATTTCTTGAAGCAATCGCATTATCCATATCTAACTCAATTGTTAAATAATAATGTGGTGCTGTAAATTTAGATTCTGATAAACGTCTCGCGATAGTTTTACGCATTTGCGAGTTTTTAATTTCTTCTTGAAACATTTCTCCTGCTGGAACGAAAGGTTTCACAGTCGAAACTGCATTAGTAGCATCTGTAGCAGCTTGAACCGGAGTACTAACAGCAGATGGAGTAAAGTTTTCTACATCTGATTTAGTAATTCTTCCGTTTTCACCAGTACCTTTAACTTGCGATAAATTTACACCTTTGTCTGAAGCGATTTTTTTAGCTAAAGGCGATGCAAATATTCTATCATTAGTATTAGGTGATGGGTGTTGGGTGTTGGGTGTTGGGTTAGAATCTTGCTTGACATCTTCCTCTTTTGGAGTTTCAGCTGTTCCACCAACTGTAAAACTTGCAGCTATGCCTGTAACATCTGTGCCAGCTGGTCCTAATATTGCTAAAATTGTATCAACAGGAGCAGTACCGCCTTCTTCTACTCCAATATATAATAAAGTACCTGAATTAAAAGATTCAAATTCCATAGTAGCTTTATCCGTTTCAATTTCAGCTAAGATATCACCTTCTTTAATGGTATCGCCTACTTTTTTCAACCAAGTGGCAACAGTACCTGTCGTCATAGTATCAGATAAACGAGGCATCGTTACTACTTTTACACCAGCAGGAATTTCAGATGGCGTTGAAGCTGTTTTAATTTCTGTTTTAACTTCTTCAGCTACTGGAGTTGTAACGTTACCGTTTAATAATCCAGAAATATCTTCACCTTGTTTTCCAACAATTGCTAATAATGAATCAACCGGAGCAGATTCACCTTGTTGTATACCTATATGTAATAAAACACCATCATAGAATGATTCAAATTCCATTGTGGCCTTATCGGTTTCAATTTCGGCTAAAATTTCACCTGTTTTTATTGTGTCTCCCACTTTTTTCAACCAAGTGGCTACCACGCCTTCTGTCATGGTATCACTTAAACGGGGCATTGTAATTACTGTTGCCATAATTTATAGTCTGTGAGGAATAAATGGATAATTTTCTTGTTCGTAAACCACATCATATAGTTGCTGTGCTTCAGGGAATGGAGATTCTTCTGCGAATTTTTCACATTCAGCAACTAAATCATTTACTCTTTGATCTATTGTTTCAATTTCTGCCTCAGTAGCATACTTTTTTTCTTTAATAATATCTAAAACCTGAGTAATTGGATCAATTTTTCTGTATTCTTCTACTTCGTCTTTAGTTCTATAATGTTGTGCATCAGACATAGAATGTCCTCTATATCTGTATGTTTTCATCTCTAAGAAAGTTGGCCCTTCACCTCTTCTTGCGCGTTCCATTGCTTCATGCATAGCTTCGGCTACTTTAACAGGATTCATTGCATCTACAGGT
>NZ_JBIKJI010000160.1:0-4405 GCF_044361065.1 Flavobacterium sp. | reverse complement strand
TCTGGCGAATTTGGATTGGTTCTTTGTAATTTATAAATTTCTTTATCAAAATGTTCCGCTGTTTTTGCATCCCATTTTTTACTTTTTCCTTTGTTTCGCATTTCTTCAATTTCAGCATCGTGCGAAACGCCACCCAATTCTTCCTGAATGGTTTTCATTTGTTGCTGTAAGAAATATTCGCGTTGTTGTTGGTCTAAATCAAATCGAACTTTAGATTGAATATCATTTTTTAACTCCAATTTCTGAAGTTCTAAATTCATATAACGTAAGGTTTCTAAAGCGCGCTCTTTCAAATCTACAATGCCTAATAGATATTGCTTATCCGAAACATTTAAATTCATATTTGAAGAAACAAAATTGATTAAAAACGGATTACTTTCGATGTTTTTAATTGCAAAAGTGGCCTCTGAAGGTATGTTTGGACTTTCTTTTATGATTTCAATGGCTAAATCCTTTATAGATTCAATTATTGTAGAAAATTCTTCATCTTTTTTCTTCGGACGCACTTCATTTACTTCCTTTATTTTGGCTTTGAAGTAAGGTTCGCTTTGGGTAAATTCACTTATTTCAAAACGTTTTTTTCCTTGAAGAATTATGGTTGTATTGCCGTCGGGCATTTTCAAAACACGCATAATACGAGCAACGGTTCCTACGTGATAAATTTCATCTGAGGTAGGATCTTCGTCAGCTTCATTTTTTTGCGCTACTACTCCAATAATTTTACCGGCGGCATTAGCATCGTTTATTAATTTTATCGATTTATCTCGTCCAGCTGTAATAGGGATTACTACTCCAGGAAACAAAACGGTGTTTCTTAAAGGTAAAATAGGTAAATCTGCAGGTAATTTTTCATTATTCATTTCCTCCTCATCTTCGGGAGTCATTAATGGAATTAATTCTGCTTCTGAGTCTAATTCTTGAAGCGACAAATTGTCAATCGCTACTATTTTATGGTTTGGCATATCTATTTATAAGTCATTTTGTCATTAAAAATGGGATGTAAATTTACAACTATTTTTTTTAATCGACGTAAGTCTCAATAAAAACAACAAGTACAGATTAATTTACATTTCTAATAGTCAAGATGTATGCCATAAAAAAATCGAAATTATTTATTTTCAATTTTTAAAGTTCTAAAAAGTAAAACAACACCAATAACAAAAAATAACACTAAAAACAGAATAGCATTTCGCATACTTCCTGTAATTTGGTTGATGCTTCCGTAAAGTAACATTCCAATTACAATTCCAATTTTTTCGGCTACATCATAAAAACTAAAAAAAGAGGTGGTATCATTTGTTTCGGGCATTAATTTAGAAAAAGTAGAGCGTGAAAGCGATTGTATTCCGCCCATAACTAAACCTACAATTCCTGCAACCAAGTAAAACTGTATGGGTTTTGTAACAAAAAAAGCACTGATACAAATAAATATCCAAACCGAATTAATACCAATTAACGTTTTAATATTTCCGAATTTTAATGCCAATTTTGAGGTTAAAACAGCTCCCAAAACCGCTACCAATTGGATCATTAGTATACTTACAATTAATCCTTGTCTTTTTTCGTCAGCTGTACCCCAATTTATTTCCTGTTCTCCAAAATAAGTAGCAACAAGCATTACGGTTTGTACCGCCATGCTGTAAACAAAAAAGGCAATTAAAAAGCTTTTTAATTTCGCGTCCTTAAAAAATAATTTTTGAACTTTCTTTAATTCTTCATATCCATTAAGGACTATCGAAAAAGTTAGCGGATGCTTATTTTTATTTCCTTTTGGTAAATAATAAAAAGTATATTGACTAAATACAATCCACCAAATTCCAGTAAAAACAAATGATAATTTCATAGCATATATCGCTTCTTCATCTGTTCTTCCAATAATTAAATACAAACAAATAACAAGTAAAATAACACTTCCAATATATCCTAATGAAAAACCTTTTGCGCTTAATTTATCGTGTTGTACTGTAAAAGCGATATCTGATAAATACGAATTATAAAACACTAAACTTCCCCAAAAACCAACCAATCCAAAATAGAAACAACACATACCAAAAATTATGTTTTCTTTGGTAAACCAATATAAACCGATACAAGATGCAGCACCTAAGTAACAAAAAAACTGCATAAATCGTTTTTTATTTCCTAAATAATCTGCAATTCCTGATAAAATAGGAGATAAAACGGCAACTGTTAAGAAAGCAAAAGCGGTAATGAAGAAAACCAGTGATGTAGCTTTAATGGATGTTCCGAATACATCAATATTTGGATTTTCTTTCGTGAATAAAAACCCAAAATATAATGGAAAAATAGAAGATGATATTACCAACGAATACACAGAATTTGCCCAATCATAAAATGCCCAAGCATTCATTACTTTGTTATTTCCTTTTTCTAGTTGTTGCATCATATATAAAATAAAAATCCCGATAAATATCGGGACTAATATAAGATAATATTTTTACTATTTAAAAGTAACGCCAAATTTAGCAGCTTCTGCTTTAGCTTGAGGAATTAATGCGGTTAATTCATCAATTCTTGTTTGGTTACTTGGGTGTGTACTTAAAAATTCTAGAGGCGCTTTTCCTTCAGATTGTGCCGACATCCTTTCCCACACTTTAACTGCATTTATTGGATCATATCCGGCAATAGCCATAAGTGTCAATCCAATCATATCGGCTTCACTTTCATGTGCTCTGCTAAACGGCAAAATTCCTAATACTTGCGAACCAGCTCCATACGCTTGCATAGCTTCATTTTGATATTTTGGTACATATTTTTCGGCGGCTACAGCAGCACCAACACCGACAGCTTGTTGTAATAAACCAGCACTCATTCGTTGTTGCCCGTGATTGGCTAATGCATGTGCAACTTCATGCCCCATTACAGCTGCTATTCCTGCATCGTCTTTACATACTGGTAAAATTCCAGTGTAAAAAACAATTTTACCACCAGGCATGCACCAAGCATTTACTTCTTTACTGTCTACTAAATTGTATTCCCATTTGTAATCGTTTAAATAATCTGATTTTCCGTTAGCGGTTAAAAAGCGTTCTGAAGCAGTTTTTATTTTCATACCAATTGTTTCGATACGTTTGGCATCAGAAGTTCCTTTAACTACTTTGTTTTCAGATAAAAATTGATCGTATTGTTGAAAAGCAGATGGAAAAATTTGACTGTTTGGAACAAAAGCCATTGTGCTTTTTCCTGTGAACGGATTTTTTGCACAAGAAACTACAAGAATTCCTGTTACGATAAGTGATTTTAGAAATATTTTCATGATGTAAAATTTGGTCTAACAAAGTTATTCTATTTTTTGTTTATTTCAAAAATCATACCATACTATAATTGATTACTTTTGCATAAAAATATGACAGATGCCAAATAAAAAATCTTCAACCACAACTCAAGTTCCAAAATTCATAGTTTTAATCGGGCGGTTTTTGTATCGAATTTCTCCAAATTTGGCTGAGAAATTTGCTCGAAAATTATTTATTACGCCAATTAAACATAAAATTCCGAAAAGAGAATTTCAAATGGAAGCCACTTCGCAACAAACCAAATTATTTGTTCCAACAATTAATAAAGAAATTGTGGTCTATGCTTATGGAAATTCGAGTAAAAAAATACTTTTGGTTCATGGTTGGTCGGGTAGAGGAACCCAATTGGTTAAAATTGCTGATACTTTAATAGAAAACGGGTATTCTATAATTAGCTTTGATGCACCTGCCCACGGAAAATCAGGTACAAAAACTACATTAATGCTCGAGTTTATCGAATCGATTTTAGAGGTTGAAAAACACTATGGTCCTTTTGAATTTGCTGTAGGACATTCCTTAGGAGGTATGTCTATTTTGAATGCAGTAAAAAAAGGCTTGCAAATAAAAAAAGCGATAGTAATTGGTAGTGGAAATAGCGTCATTAATATTGTGAATACATTTATTGAAAAAATTGGTTTACCAAATGATGTAGCTATTTTAATGAAAAATAATTTTGAGAAAAAATACCATTTTGAAATGGAAAGTTTTTCGGCATACGTAGCAGCTAAAGATGTGAAAATTCCAGTTTTAGTTATTCATGACACTGATGATGAAGATATACCGGTTTCAGAAGCCTATCATTTAGCGGAACACCTTTCTGATAAAGAATTGCTAATTACAAATCAATTAGGACATAGAAAAATATTAGGTGATTCAAAAGTGATTCAAAAAATTGTTGAATTCTTATTGATAAAAAAATAAAATCTCATTAGTATAAACAGATTATTAAATTTATTTTTGCAAAAAACTTTTTACAATGACACAACAAATTTCTAATTTAGAACAATTTACACAACAAGTTCGAAGAGATATTCTTAGAATGGTTCATGCAGTTAATTCAGGTCACCCAGGTGGTTCTTTGGGCTGTG
>NZ_JBIKJI010000159.1:0-4407 GCF_044361065.1 Flavobacterium sp. | reverse complement strand
GTCTAATTTGTCTAATGTTAGTTGTAAGGCTTTTAATTTTGCTTCTTTTTCTGTGCTCATAATAATTAATTTTTCGTAAAAATACAGAATTTTTTTATTGCAACAAATTTTGTTTGTAAGTTTCTTGTTGCATTTCAATTAAAAATAATTTTATCTTTGCTACCGAATTCTTCCATTTAGAATTTGTTTATTTATTTCTTTAAGTCGTGATAATCACGGCTCTAACCTTAAAATGTTTATAGCATGCAACTGTACAACACCTTAAGCGCGGAAGAAAGAGCCAAGTTAATTGACCAAGCCGGTCAACGTTTAACGCTTTCTTTTTATGCGTATGCCAAAATTGAAAATCCAACACAATTTAGAAATGATTTGTTTTTGAAATGGAACAAATTAGATGCCTTAGGCCGAATTTATGTCGCTACGGAAGGGATTAATGCGCAAATGTCTGTTCCAGCAGAAAATATTGATGCTTTTAGAGAAACGCTTGAAGCCTACGACTTTATGAAAGGCATTCGATTGAATATTGCCGTAGAACACGATGATCATTCATTTTTAAAATTAACGATAAAAGTACGTCACAAAATTGTGGCTGATGGATTAAACGATGAAACGTTTGATGTAACTAATAAAGGCGTGCATTTAAACGCGCGAGAATTCAATAAAATTTTAGAAGACCCAAATACGATTGTAGTTGATTTTAGAAATCATTATGAAAGTGAAATTGGCCATTTTACAGGCGCTATTACCCCAGATGTTGAAACCTTTCGTGAAAGTTTACCAATTATCAACGAGCAATTAAAAGACTTTAAAGAAGATAAAAATTTAGTGATGTATTGCACGGGCGGTATTCGTTGCGAAAAAGCCTCTGCTTACTACAAACACCAAGGGTTTAAAAACGTTTTTCAGTTAGAAGGCGGCATTATAAACTATGCCAAACAAATTAAAGAAGAAGGTTTAGAAAGTAAATTTATTGGTAAAAACTTTGTATTCGATCACCGTTTAGGCGAACGAATTACAGACGATATTATTGCGCAATGTCACCAATGTGGCGAACCTTGTGACACACACGTAAATTGCGCCAACGAAGCGTGTCATTTATTATTTATTCAGTGTGATTCGTGTGCCGAAAAAATGGAAAATTGTTGTTCCGCAAGTTGTGTAGAAACCATTTATTTGCCATTGGAAGAACAAGAAAACCGCAGAAAAGGGTTAAAAAACGGAAATATGATTTTTCAAAAAGGGAAATCACCGGCTTTAACATTCAAACAAAATTCGGAAAGAAATATTTTTGAAGAAATTGCTCAAAAACCGGTAAAAGTTTCTGCGGTTACCCAAATTAGAAAGCGAAAATTATCGACAGAAAGAAAAATATATATTGGCAAAGGCCAACATTATTTTACCAAAGCACAAGTAGGTCAATTTTTAATTGAAAACCAAGAATTAAAAACAGGAGATACTATTTTTATTTCAGGCCCTACAACTGGAAACGAAAAAATGCAAGTGGGTACAATGTTAATTAACGGCACTGAAAACACCGTAGCAAAACCTGGCGATAAAGTAACTTTTGTAGTGCCATTTAAAATTAGAGAATCAGATAAAATGTATAAAATATAACCACCAGTTATAAGAAAAAATTAGCCTGTTACTTCATTAAGATGTAGCAGGTTTTTTTGTTTGTAAAAACTTGAAAAACCAAAAGTTTAAATTCAGTTAAAAAAATGCTATCTTTACGCTCAAAATAACATTTGAAAAGTAGTTTCAATTTTTTTGAGGCGATCAATATATATAAATTATGGCATGTACAAGTTGTTCAACTTCCGATGGTGGTGCACCAAAGGGGTGTAAAAATAATGGGACTTGCGGCACCGATAGCTGCAATAAATTAACGGTTTTCGATTGGTTAGCCAATATGACTTTACCAGGCGGTCAAGCACCGTTTGATTGTGTAGAAATACGTTTTAAAAACGGAAGAAAAGAATTTTTTAGAAATACCGAAAAACTTACGTTAAGCATCGGCGATGTAGTGGCTACAGAAGCTTCTTCAGGTCACGATGTAGGTTTGGTGTCTTTAACTGGCGAATTAGTTCGCGTTCAAATGAACAAGAAAAACGTAAAAGACAACGCCGAAATCCCTAAAGTATACCGCAAAGCGACTCAAAAAGATATTGATATTTGGCATGGCGTAAGAAATAAAGAAGACGCCATACAGGTTCGTGCGCGTGAAATTGCCATAGCGATTAAATTAGAAATGAAAATTTCGGATATCGAATTTCAAGGTGATGGCTCAAAAGCGACGTTTTATTATACTGCAAATGACCGTGTCGATTTCCGACAATTGATTAAAGAATACGCAAGTGAGTTTAAAATTCGTGTTGAAATGAAACAAGTGGGTTTCCGTCAAGAAGCCGCTCGTTTAGGCGGAATTGGTTCTTGTGGACGCGAATTATGTTGCTCGTCTTGGTTAACCGATTTTAGAAGCGTAAATACTTCAGCCGCTCGATACCAACAATTATCCTTAAATCCACAAAAATTAGCAGGACAATGCGGAAAGCTTAAATGTTGTTTAAATTACGAATTAGATACGTATTTAGACGCACTAAAAGGCTTGCCAGATATGGATACAAAATTGCTTACCGATAAAGGTGATGCGTATTGCCAAAAAATTGATATTTTTAAAAATTTAATGTGGTTTTCGTACGCAAACGCACCAGCGCATTGGCACACGCTAACTGCAGAAAAAGCAAAAGAAATTGTAGCGATTAACAAACAAGGTAAAAAAATCGCACAATTAGAAGACTTTGTAGAAGAAGTTTCATCAGTTAATGTGGAGAAAAAATTCGAAAATGTGGTGGGACAAGATAGTTTAACACGATTTGATCAACCTAAGAAAAAATCGAACAATAATAATAAAAGAAAAAAGAAACCGTTTAAGAAAAATGAACAATAATTTTTTTAAAATACTAAGTCTTTTCTTGCTTTTTATTGTAATTTCTTGCGATAAAAAACAGGTTTTTGATGAATATTATGCGTTTGACGGTACGTGGAAAAAAAATAAAAAAGCCACGTTTACTTTTGAACAAAAAGACACCGCAAGCGTGTATAATTTATTTTTAAACGTTAGAAATAACAACGACTATCCGTATAACAATTTGTTTTTAATTGTATCGTTAAACCAGCCAAACGGTAAAGTAATTGTAGATACTTTAGAATATCAAATGGCGAATCCAGACGGCACTTTATTAGGTACTGGTTTTTCAGACGTAAAAGAAAGCAAGTTGTGGTACAAAGAAAATTATAGTTTTGAAAAACCTGGAAAATATACGTTAGAAGTTGAACACGCTGTAAGACAAACAGGCAAAGTACAAGGCGTAAAAGACTTAACCGGTATTACAGATTTAGGATTTAGAATTGAAAAAAGAAAATAAAGAAAAAAATGGCAACTAACAACACCCAAGTCAGTTATTCAGATTACGTTAGAAAATTTTGGAAATTATTCGGCTACACATTTGGTGGCGTATTATTATTTTTTCTTTTGGCATCGTGGGGATTTTTCGGAAAAATGCCTTCATTTGACGAATTAGAAAATCCAGATACCAATATCGCTACAGAAATTATTTCTTCTGATGGCGTAACGTTAGGTAAATTTTATAAAGAAAACAGAACGCCGGTTAAATATCAAGACTTACCAAAGCATTTAGTAGATGCATTAGTAGCTACAGAAGACGAACGTTTTTACGAACATTCTGGTGTAGATGCCAGAGGAACGTTAAGAGCCATTTCGAGTTTAGGAGCAAGTGGTGGCGCAAGTACCATTACGCAACAATTAGCCAAAAATTTATTTCATGGCGAAGGGTCTAAATTTTTACCATTTCGTATCATTCAAAAATGTAAAGAATGGATTATTGCTACAAAATTAGAACGTCAATATACCAAGCAAGAAATTATAGCCTTGTATTTAAATAAGGTCGATTTTGTAAATAGTGCAGTTGGAATTCGTTCGGCATCAAAAATTTACATGAACAAAGAACCAAAAGATTTAACATTAGCTGAAAGCGCTTTGTTTGTGGGGATGCTTAAAAACCCAGCATTGTTCAATCCTACCAAAGAAAAAAGAAAGGAAAAAGTTTTCAAACGCAGAAATACCGTTTTAGACCAAATGGTAAAAAACAAGTATTTATCGGAAGCAAAGGCAGCAGAATTAAAGCGAATTCCTGTAAAAATAAATTTCAAACCAGAAAGTCACGCCGAAGGAACCGCTACCTATTTTAGAGAATACTTACGTGAAAGTTTGAAGCCAATCATCAAAGCCATTGAGGACGAAAAAGGAGAAGAAATTGACCTTTACACCGCCGGTTTAAAAATTTATGTTACAGTTGATTCGCGTATGCAACAGTATGCTGAAGAAGC
>NZ_JBIKJI010000158.1:0-4408 GCF_044361065.1 Flavobacterium sp. | reverse complement strand
GCTTGTTCAATCATCTTCGCACCTTGAGTTTGCGCCTCAGATTTAGCATCAGCAATCATTTTTTCTTTGATAGCAGTTGCTTCTTTAATCATTGTATCTCTTTCAGCACGAGCTTCATCTAATAATTTTTGGTTATCAGATTTTAAAGCCATCATTTCTTTTTTTGCGTTTTCAGCCGAAAGAATAGCTTCTTTAATACCTTCTTCGCGTTCGTTTACTGCATCTAAGATAGGTTTCCAAGCAAACTTTTTAAGTAAAAGGATTAACCCTACGAATAAAACCGTTTGCAAGATAAATAAACCAAATGAAAATTGACCTAATAATTCTTCCATTATATATATTGTTTAATTTTGATTTTCAATGTAAACAATTGTTGCAACCAACCGTTACAACAATTGTTTGTTTTAATTATTTTACTGCGAATAACGCTGCAAAACCAATTCCTTCAATTAACGCTGCTGCAATAAGCATAGCTGTTTGAATTTTTCCAGACGCTTCTGGTTGACGAGCAATAGCATCCATTGCTGATCCACCAATTCTACCGATACCTAAACCAGCACCGATAACGATTAATCCAGCTCCTACAAGGTTAAGAGTTCCTTCCATAATGTATATATATTTAATTAAACATTCAATTTATTAATGAGCTTCATCGTGATGATGCTCTTCTTTTGCGGCTCCAAAATATAGTGCCGTTAACATAGTAAAAATATAAGCTTGTAATAAAGCTACTAAAATTTCTAATATTGATAATACGAAAGCCAACACAAATGATAACGGACTTCCGATTGGACTACTAAACGTATACATTAACGCAATGATACTCATTAAAACCACGTGACCAGCTAACATATTCGCATATAAACGAATCATTAATGAAAATGGTTTGATGATAGTTCCTAAAAATTCAATTGGCGCTAAAATAATTTTCATTGGAACCGGCACACCTGGCATCCAGAAAATGTGTCCCCAATAATTTCCATTAGCAGTAAACGTAGTAATTAAATATGTAATAATAGCTAATGAAGCAGTAATTGCAATATTACCTGTTACGTTTACTCCAAGTGGTGTTAAACCAAACATATTTAAAAACCAAATAAAGAAGAAAACAGTCAATAAATGACTCATATATTTTTTATAATGTTTCTCACCAATATTAGGAATTGCGATTTCATCTCTGATGTAAAGTACTAACGGCTCGAAAAATCTTCCCACTCCAGTAGCAATACCACCATTTTTACTGTATGATTTACCTAAATTTCTAAATATCATAAACATTAATAAAGCAACGATTAAAATCATTACAATGCTTTTGGTTATAGAAAAATCGATAGGCTTTGTATTTGTAGTATGGTGTTTTTCGTCTACATTGAAAGTTCCATTTTCATCTGTATTGTACACCATCCCATCGTGATGATTTATTTTGAAATATTTTCCGTTTGATTTAGCAACTGCTTCACCGTGGTGAAATTCAGACGACATAAAGAAATGCAATCCGTCTTCCCATAAAATTACTGGTAAAGAAAAACCAATGTGTGTTTCGTGACCCGTTTCTTTTCCGTAAGAAAATAAATGAAAATCGTGAGAATCTAATAAGTGATGTTGAATGAATTCGGCTCTTTCTTCTTGTGCTTTTGTTTCTTCAGAAACAACTTCTTTCGTTGCGGTGTTTTTATGATTTACAACTTCAGAATGAGCTGGTTTTGCAATATGACTTGTATCTGCATTAGCAAAAGTAACTACTGGCAAAACCGCAAAAATTGTGGCTATAAATAATTGAATTGTTTTTCTTGAAATCAACATAAAATATATATTCTAAAAAATATTGTCCTTAAAATTTTTGCAAAGGTATATTTTTTCTTTAAATTACAATACTAGAAAATTACTTTTTTTACCAAATTATTCAAAATTAAATTGGTTTATTGTTTTTTATTCAAAATACCTATTGTTATAATCGTTTCAATTGCTAAAAAACACATAAAAACAATTAAGCAATTAGTTTTTTCAATTTGATGATTTGGTAAATTTAAAATTGGTTTGATGATGAAATAAACTATTCCAGTTTTTACGAAAGTTGCAATCATAAAAACCATTCCTGTGTTGTCAAAGCTTTTTTCTGAAACCTTTTTAACAATAAATAAAATTAGGTTTGAAAATATAAAAAACAATAAAAACAAAAAGGCTATTGGGAAATGAAATTTTTCTTGAGCTTGTTGTAATGCAGGCAACAAAAAAGCCAAACGATTGATGGCAAATAACGAAAGTGTAAAAAAGAAAATTTGTTTAAAAAACAAGATGTTATTTTTCATTATTATTGAGTTGGTTGACTTGACGAATTACATTATACATCGCTAAAAAAACACCTACAACTGTAAAAATTTTTACATAATTTTCTGATTGGTATTTTTCATCTAAATATTGACCTAAATAAGCAAACAAAAAAATAACCATTCCCATTTGTGCAGGAATACTTATGAGTTGAATCCATTTATTCAAAGGTTTGTTTTTGTTGTTTTGCATTACTTATGTTAGGTCAGTAGAAACCCTATTTCTAAAAATGGTGGTTGATCTAAATTCTATACGTTTTTGCTAATAAATCGTAATCTAATTATTTAGTTATTTGATTTTAGCTAAATATTCTTCAATATTTTTTCTTACCTGAACTACTTTATAATCTTCATTCGAGATAATAATTGGCGCGTCTTTTAGTTTGAAATCCTTATGTTCTTTTAGATAATTAGCCACGGATTCTGCAGTTGTTTTATTAATTATTCCGTGTAAAACTATCATATTCTTATCTACATTATAAATGTCATTTGACACTTTTACTTTGCTATCACCAGATTCTTTAGCATATTTATTTAGCTTTTCAATTAAATTTTTATGCGAAACTTCGTTTGGATAATTGGTGATAAAAACCAAATTATATGTTTTCGGTTTTTCTCCAAACTTTAATGATTCAAGAGCCGGAATATCTGAATTTAAAATTGACTCTATTTTTTTGGTTTCAGCGGCTTTTGGATAGTTTTTTACAATCTTTTGCAATGCTTCTTTATATGCAGAAAGCCCAAATAATCTTGCCGTAATTTTTGCTTTCAAAACATCGAATTTAGCATTTAATTCATCACCGTCGTATTTTTTTAGCAATGCATCTATTTCTAAATTCGCTTCTCTAAATAAGCCTTTTTCAACTTTCGTATACAACATATTAAATTCAGAATCCGCTGTTATGTCGGCATTTATTGTAGTGTTATTAAAAGCTGAAGCATATCGACTATCTGGATATTCTGAAACGATTTTTTGTTTGAAAACGAGTGCTTTTTCATTTTTTTCAGCACTATATAATTGGTATAAATTATAATAGGTTGGTAAAATCAATTTATTTTCTGGTGTATTTACTAAAATATCTTCAAAAGAAGTTATGGCTAACTTATTTTCTTTAAGTTTTTCTTTAAAAATAGAACCCAATTGAAAACGAGCATAATTTGCTTCAACATTCAAACTATCAAGTATTTTAGAATCTTTAGGCAACTTATCAATGTAAAAGGCCGTTTTATATTTTGGTTCAGCACCTTCTTTATCTGATTTATCAGCTGTTTCTTCTTCAGTTTCCTCTTCAGACGCGTTTTCCGTTTGGTTTTGATTTGTTACGGCTATCGTTTTCCAATTGTCGCCATATTTAATATCGCCCCATTTTTTCTTGAAATTAATTTTACCTTGTGCAACCGTAACAGCATTGTAAAAATAAAAATTGCTTTGCATACCCGATGAACTTACAGGTTGTTTTGTTAAAGATTGTTCTAAAACGGGATTTTTAGCCATTGAAATTCCGCCGGCTGAATTTTTATCTTTTGGGTTTAGGTTATCACTAAAATTGTCGCCAGAAAACATATCTGCTTTTTGATTTTGTTTGGATAACGCTAAATTATCTGCTGCTTTTTTAGCCGCAATAGAATCTGATATTTTTAACTTTGCAATGTGATTTTGATAAAATTTCACCTTTTCAGATGCAGACATTTTTGAAACACTAATAATACTATCCGAATAACTAATAATATCTTGGTATTTTACAACATCTGTAATAATTTCTAACCTTTTTTTGGTTGGTTTCACTTCGATATGTTTTTCTGGTAACTGCACCAAAGTAGAATCTAAATATTTTTTTACGAAATGGAAATTTCGATTTCTGTAATATATTTCCGAGATATTTCTGTAGTTTAAAGAAGCTAAATATTTATCCGTTACACTATTTTTTATAGATTTATTATAGTTTAAAATAGCTAATTTGTCCTTCCCTTTTTTATCGTAAAAAACCGCTCTTTGATGATGAATAACATCTCTAAAACTTTTATTTTCAATATTTTCAAGTAATTTGTCAAGATTTTTATGAAAAGCTATTGTGTCGCCT
>NZ_JBIKJI010000181.1:0-3595 GCF_044361065.1 Flavobacterium sp. | reverse complement strand
AATGACAGTACGGAATCAAATTCCTTTTCTTCGTAAAAGTCTGGTTTATCTGCGCTTTTTGGTGCAAACTGTGTTACTTTTGGACCTTTAACAAAAGCCACATTATCTTTATATGCTGAAACGATATCATTAGGATTAGTTTCAGATGTTTTTCTAATTAATTTGAATAGCGATGTTGGTTTTTCTTCGCCATCTACAACAAATGTTCCGTTGAAAATTTTATGACGGCAATGCTCTGAATTGGCTTGTGAAAAGGCAAAAATTTCAGAATCGGTTAGTTTTCTATTTAGTTTAGTAGCTAAATTATTTAAATAATCGACTTCTTCAGCACTCAAAGCTAAACCTTCAGTTTTGTTGTACGATGCAATATCGTCAATTTCTAAAATAGGTTCAGGTTGAATATTTATGGTGTAAATTTCTTGATGTAATTCTGTATATTTTTGAAACAACATCGGATCAAAATCTTGAAAATCAGCCGTTACTTTCTGGAATTCTTCAATACGAATAATTCCTGAAATACCCATATTTTGAGTAATTTCAACGGCATTTGTACTCCAAGGTGTAATCATTGCGGCGCGAGGTCCTACAAAATTTTCTACTATGCTCTTTTGGTTAATTTGTTGTGTTTCACCAAATAACCAGTTCAGTTTTTGGATGTTTTCGGTAGAAATTTCAGATTGAGACTGAACTGCAAAAACCGTATTGCTTTGGTTTCCAAAGAAAAAAATCATAAAGTTGAGTTGCTTGAACTGAATGTAATTTCAGTTGTGTTAGTTGTTTCTGATGCAAAGTTAAACTTTCTTCTTAAAGTATAAAAAAAAAGAGTGGTAAAAACCACTCAAAATTTTAAAATTAAGGTAAATATTCATAGGCACCTATGTCGGAAGGATTTGTCCGGGTTGTACCAAGGATATCTAACGGAAATGAATACGTAAAATTGGCATTATTTCTGCAAATGGAATTTTCATTAATTCGGAAATCATTTAGGCTTATATTTTTAAATCCTGGATTGTTTTCTGTTGAATTGATTGCAAAAATACATCCTACGTATTTTGATGTATTTGTAGAAAATTGATATAACGGATTCGCACTAATTTGGTTGTTATTATCCACAAATTTAATCAAGCAATTATCAAATTTATAGTTGAATACGGCTCCTGTTTTTTCTAAGGCGATACCGTAATTACTGGAACCATAAAAAATACAATTTTTAAAATTAGCTTGTGTTAATGAAGTTTGAATCGTGCTACTTAAATTTTCATTGGTTAGCACCAAACTGGTTTGATTTGGAGAATTCCAATAATTGGCAAACGTACAATGCGTAAAGTCGTAACTTCCGCCATACGTGCACGCTAAACTAGCTTGTCCACAATTATTAATCACAACGTTTTTACCTGAGATATTTCCAGTTCGAGCTAAAATTCCCACATTGGCACAATTGTAAATTTGTACATTCATCATATCAATAGTTGGAGTAGTGGTTCCATCATTATTTGAAACCAACATACCAACAGTTGCGTTTTTAATGGTTAAATTTTTTATAACATTCTGATTGCTACCTCCCATAAATAATACCGCCAACCATTGTCCAGGTACTTCGCTATAATTGGGTTCTAAACGATCGCCTTCAAAAATTACTTCGTTTTCTAAATCGTCGGTTGTAGATAAATTTCCATTCACTTGTAAATGCGCATTTGCTGCAACAATTAAACCTGAATTAGCGTGAAAGTGCACCCTTGCTCCAGGATCAATAACAAGTGTTTTTGTTTCAGGAATTTTAGCAAAACCGTATATTACATAGGGTTTTGTGTTTGTCCAATGCAACTCGTTTCCGTTTGTGGCATCTGTTTCACTTAAATTGGTACCGGTAATGTTTGCGGGTTCTGTGTTTGTTCCTAAATTAATTTGTTCGTAGGTATAATTATTTGGACTTCCCGTTCTTTCAGGATAAATAAAAACAGCATCTTGAATCAATGTAACCAATTCTACTTTTTGATAATTATTCGTTTCGCCAAACTCAATTCTATCGGTATATAAAAAATCGGCTGGATTTGCATTAGCAATATTTGAGGTAATTTCTATAAATACAAACAAACTGTCTTTGGCTAAAAGTTCTACATTTTCAAATTCTTTTCCAGGCATTCCATCCACCATTAATCGGTAATTGGAACTTTGTCCTTTTCCCAATCGCACTTTTGGAATAGAGATGTTTTTGTTGCTATTGTTGTACACTTTTAGTGTATAGGTGCTTGAACCAATATTTGTAAAAACGGTATCTAAATACACGGTTTCTTTGGAAAAAGTTAAGGTACCAATACTCGATTCAAAATCAAGCTCGTTTCTGCAAGATGTGAAACAAAAAGTAGCAATTATTCCAAGAAAAAGTAGTAATTGACGCATATTTATTTTTTTATTTATGTTTTTTTAATTGCCACCAATTGCCGAATTTTTGTAATCTTAAAATATGAAATTAATTCAAATTAATTATCGACAAAGTCGATACGAATTATTTTTGAACAAATTTTTAATTCGAAAATTCGTGGCTATAATTTATATAATTATATAAAACGAAAAAATGTTCGTTTTGGTATATTTTTATAGAAATATAAATTTGTAACTTTGTAAAAATAACTATTTATGTTTAATAAAGAAAAATTTTTAGCACTTTGTAACGAATGGTCTAAAAACACCTTAATGGAAACGCTTGAAATAGAGTATATTGATGCGGGTGAAGATTTTTTAAAAGCGAAAATGCCAGTCAATTCAAGAGTGCATCAGCCTATGGGATTGTTGCACGGCGGTGCTACAGTGGCTTTAGCAGAAAGTGTGGGAAGTGCCGCTTCATTAATGTTCATAAATCCAGAAAAACAAGAAGTTCGTGGTATCGAAATAAGTGCCAATCATTTACGTAGCAAAAGAGAAGGAATCGTTTTTTGTACGGCAAAAATTATACATAAAGGCGCCAGTATTCATTTGTGGGAAATTAGAATTGTAGATGAAAACGACAAACTAATTTCTTTATGTAAATTGTCTAATATGGTTTTATCAAGAAGAGTTAAGTAATGAACTTGTTAGAAAAAGCCCTTTTTTATTTTCAAAATCAATTGCCTTTTGTAGTGTACGCAAAACCAGATGATTTTGTTTTACAAGGTATTTTTCAAAAAAATAATGCTTTACACGTTTTTGAAAATCAAAGTGGATTTGTTTTTGCTGGTTTTTACAATACAACAAACGTGGTTTTTCCATTAACAGATTCCGAAGTTTTTCAGGAAGAAATTATTTTTAATGAAGAAGCGCAAACTTTTAATTTAGAACATACTTCTGTTGAAAACGCTCAAAAATCATTTGAGAATTTAGTTCAAAAAGCGGTTTCGGAAATTGAAAATGGTTCGTTTCAAAAAGTGGTGATGTCTCGTAAAATTGAAATTTCGCAATCGGTAGATGTTTTAAAATCGTATCGAAAACTTTTAAAAACCTATCCAACTGCTTTTCGATATTTGTGGTATCATCCTCAAGTGGGATTATGGATGGGCGCCACACCAGAACAATTAACGAAAATTAATAACCATACTTTTGAAACTGTTTCTTTAGCAGG
>NZ_JBIKJI010000032.1:0-16798 GCF_044361065.1 Flavobacterium sp. | reverse complement strand
TTTGTCTGATTGGCATCCACAATAGTTGTAATATAATCAAAATCTAAAGATTTAAACTCAGTTAAATGCTTATCAAATTTCTCTTTATTTAAAACTTGAAGTTGAATTCTATTATTTTCTTTTTTTTCATTTTGGTGATAAAAGGTTATATATTGTGGAATTTGTCTATCTGTACTTTTGTTATCAAATGCAAAGCGAATATCTCCAAATTTTTCTTCTTTTGAATAATGCTGATGCATAATTTCCCAGTTATATTCCTTTAAGAAATTAATAACTTCAGATTTGTTTTTATCCTTTAAACTAAGAATATCTACAAAAGTTATATTTTGAGAAAAAGAATTAAAAAATATGAACAAAAAAAGGATTAGAAATTTAATTTTCATTATTTAGAGTAAGTTTTTAAACGTTATACCAACTGAATACCTTCGTTATTAATATCAATTAACTTTTGCTTGTATAAACTTCCGATGGCTTTTTTAAATGTTTTTTTACTCATTTTTAAAACCGATTTAATTTCTTCTGGATGACTGTTGTCATTCAATCGTAAAACGCCATCATTTTGTTTCAAAGCTTCTAACACTTGCTGTGCGGAGTCGTCTATGGCTTCAAAACCTTGTTTTTGGAAGGAAACGTCTATTTTTCCATCAGGACGAATGGCTTTAATATAACCTTTTGTTTTGTATCCTGGAGAAACCGTTTCAAAAACTTCATTTTGATACGCCAATCCTCTAAATTTTCCATTGATAATTACATTGATTCCAATTTCTGTAATATGGGAAACCATTAAATCGACTTCTTGTCCTACTTCAACATCCAAAGGTTCTTTATCTAAAAACTGGTTTATTTTACTTGATGCCGCTAACCTACCCGTTTGTTTATCTAAATACATTGTTACTATGTAACGTTTGTCTTTTTCCATTGGGCGGGCTTGTTCTTTAAAAGGAGCAAACAAATCTTTTTCCATTCCCCAATTTAAAAAGGCACCAAATTTATTGATGTAACTGACTTTTAAAACAGCAAACGAATTTAAGGAAATAAATGGTTTTAAAGTTGTAGCCACTGGACGTTCTTCGTGATCTAAGTAAACAAAAACCGTTAAGTCATCGCCTATGGCAAAATCATTTGGAACATATTTATTTGGTAATAAAACATCGTCTTTTCCATTGGTAAGAAACAAACCTACTTTTGTTTCTCTATCTATTTTTAATGTGTGGTACACACCTATTTGTAACATATTATGGTTTTATTATTAAAAGCGATGGTGTATTGTTTAACCAAACACTTCTGGTATCAATTAGTTTTTTCCAACTATCAATACTCATAATTAATAAATCTTGTTCTTTTAAGAAATCTTTTTCTAATTTCGATGAATGAATTACTTTCACATTTTCGTGAGTAATTTTATTCTTCTCATTTACAATATCATACGTATCAAAAATTGAAATCTTAGCTTGAGAATTCTTTTTCAATAACTTTACGTAATCCAATAAAAATTGATCTTCATTATTAAATAGAATCACAGAAATGTTTTCTGTTTTGGTAAGTTCTTTATCTACATAAATACCCAAAGGTACTTCTGTTTTATTGATAATGGCTTGGGTTTTGTCATCAAAATAATTGACTTCAAACAATTTTTCTTTTCCTGTAAAGGTGTTTAATAAATTTTCAGGATTTATAATTTTAGATGTAATTCCTAATACTTTACCCAAAAGTGTTCCTTCAAATATAGACGAACCAATATTAATCAACAAGAAATTAAATTCACCTTTATTACTTACTTCTACAATATCAGAATCTATATCTCGAGATGCTTTAAAAAGTGTTTCAATATTTCGATTTAACTTAGTGGCTTCTTTTAAAATGGGTTTAAAACTTTCGCGTTCATATTCTTCTATCTTATACGGATTTACCTCATTTGTGGAAGAAATATACATTGCCGTAATGGATTGCTTTTCTTTTTCTAAACTAATGAAATTATTTGCAACTTTTAACAACGGTTTTCCATCTTCCGGATTTTCAAAAGAAACCAACACTTTATATTCTAAATTATCTGATGTATTTGGAATACTATTTTTTCTTGGTTTAAAAATTAAGTCAATTAAATTTAATGCAGGTCCTGTCATAAAAGTAGTTGCCAAAGCCATAATCACCATCATAGCAAAGACTTCTTTGGTTAATACGCCTAAATCATAACCGATATTAAGCACAACTAATTCCATTAAACCACGCGTATTCATTAAGGCTCCAATAGTTAAACTGTCGCGCCAATTTTGACCTACAAATTTTGCGGCTAAAGCACTTCCAATAAACTTACCTACTACTGCAACAACAATAATAAGCCCACAAACTTTCCATAATTCAGGACTGTTTAGTAAGCCTATTTCAGTTCTTAAACCTGTAAATACAAAGAATAAAGGCAATAAAACCACCAATGAAACATCTTCTATTTTCTCGATAAACATCTTGCGAAACTTCATATTATCAGGCATAATAACACCCGCTACAAAAGCACCAAATAATGCGTGAATTCCAATAATTTCTGTTAGATAAGAAGAAATTAATAAGGTCAAAAAGAAAATGGCTACAACTGGTTTCGTTATTTTTTCAGCTGTATCATATAAGTTTCCAATTCGTCGTAAAAATGGACGAACCAATTTTATCATAGCAACAACATAAATAAAAGATAGTACTATAATATATAACGAACTCGTTATTGAACCCGCTTTTACAATTGCAATAACTCCAGCTAATAAACACCAAGCGGTAATATCATCTGCTGCAGCACAAGTAATTACCATAGCGCCAATTCTTGTTTTTTGCAACCCACGTTCTTGTACAATTCTGGCTAAAACTGGGAATGCAGTTATACTCATTGCAATACCTAAAAACAATCCGAAAGATATAAATTCAATTCCTTTTGGTGCAAAATCGGTATAAATAGTATATGCTAAAACCAATCCTAACGTAAATGGTATAATAATACTTGCGTGACTAATTATAACAGCTTCTTTAGCTTTATTTCGTAAGACTTTCAAATCCAATTCCATACCAACAACGAACATAAAAAATATCAAGCCAATTTGACTTAAAAATTTTAAATTATCTAAAGAAGTAATTGGAAATAATACTACTGAAAACTCTGGTAAATAACTACCAAAAAATGAGGGTCCTAAAACGATACCTGCTATAATTTCACCAATTACAGAAGGTTGCCCAATTTTTTTACAAATTAAACCAAAAAATCTGGCTACTAAAATTATCGTTACAATTTGAGCCAATAAAATAGCTAACGGATGGGTAAGGTTATGATGCAAAGAATCTAAAAACTCCTGATAATTTGAGTTTTCACTTGAAACTACTTTTAATACATCAGATTTTTCTAATAATTTTCCATTTTTTATTGTCCAATATATTAAAGCGGAAAATATGCCTACAACAAGTAGGTAAAAAAAACTATTTTTATAATTCTTCATTAAGCACCTTTGCTAAATTTGATTTTCAATAGGACCTTCCCATTGCGAAATTCCGCCTGCAAGATTGTAAACATTTTCAAAACCTAATTGTTTCATAATACCACATGCTTGTGCGCTTCTGCCTCCAGCTAAGCAATATACAAAATACGTTTTATCTTTATCTAATTCTTCAACTTGGTAAATAAAACCTTGTCCTTTATATATATCAATATTTATGGCTTCAGGAATAATTCCATTCGCCACTTCTTCTTCTGTTCTTACGTCTAAAATAACGGCATTTTCAGTGGTTAAAAAACCTTCCCACCATGCTTTTTGATCTAAATTCATGTACGATTAATTTTCTTCAAATTTACAACAAGAATTTAGATATAAAAATTTATTTTCAATCTCAAACTACTAAATTTAGCTTTTTAGATTTATTTTTAAAATTTAACATAAAATTAATAACGTTTGTATATACAAATAAAAATATTTATTATACATTTGTACCTACAAATAAAGAAGCGATGAAAATTGAAGAAGAAATAAAAAGTACGGTAGAATTATCTTTAGCAAAAAAGGTAATTCTGAATTTATCTTTTTCAAGAAGTGTTATAGCGGATCGATTTTTGGAAATCCTAAAACCTTTTGATTTGTCGAGCGAGCAATATAATGTGTTACGAATTTTGAGAGGTCAGAAAGGAAAACCAGCTAACATGTCGGTAATTCAAGAAAGAATGATTTCTAAAAATAGCAATACTACACGTTTGGTTGATAAATTAATTGTAAAAGAATTCGTTATCCGAAAAATTTGTCCGTCAAACAAAAGAAAAATGGAAATTACAATTACAGAAAAAGGACTTCTTATTTTAGAAAAATTAGACCCAATTGTAATTGAACATGAAAATAATTTAGCAAGTAATTTAACAACAGAAGAGTTAACCCAATTAAATAATTTATTAGAAAAATACAGAAATTAATTATGAGTACATTTATTGAAAATCAGAATTGGCGTTACGCTACCAAAAAATTTAATAGCGAAAAAAAAATCTCTAATTCCGATTTAGAAATTTTAAAAGAGGCTATTCAATTATCTTCTTCTTCGTATGGTTTACAACCGTATAAAGTTTTAATTATCGAAAACGAAGAAATTAGAAAACAATTACAACCGGCTTCTTGGGGACAAAGTCAAATTACAGACGCCTCTCACCTATTGGTATTTGCAAGTGTAACCAATGTAGATGCAGAATACATCACTCATTATGCTGAGAATATGGCAAAAACAAGAAATATTCCGTTTGATAGTGTAAAAGGTTATGCCGACTTTATGATTGGAAACATTGCAAGTTTAACGCCAGAAAAACAAATTATTTGGGCTCAAAAACAAGCGTATTTAGCTTTAGGCAACTTATTAAACGCTGCCGCTGAATTAAAAATTGATGTTACGCCAATGGAAGGATTCCTACCAGAACAATATAACGAAATTTTAGGCCTTAAAGAAAAAGGATTACACGCTACGTTAGTAGCAACAATAGGTTACAGACATGAAGAAGATGAGACGCAACATTATGCAAAAGTAAGAAAACCAATTACAGAATTATTTGAAACAATTTAATAACTAAATATTTAACAAACATGAGAAATTTAAAATCAATTGCAATTGCATTAGTAACATTGGTATCATTTACAGTTAATGCACAACAAACAAAAAAAATCGATGCAGCAAAAAGCGGAATCGTTTGGACAGGTAAAAAAGTAACAGGTTCGCACTCAGGAACTATCGGTTTACAAAGTGGTGCTTTAGTATTTGATGGAAAAGTACTTAAAGGAGGTACGTTTACAGTTGATATGACAACAATTAACACTACCGATTTAAAACCAGGTCAAGGAAAAGAAAGTTTAGACAAACATTTAAAAGCGGAAGACTTTTTTGGTGTTGAAAAACATAAAACGGCTAACTTAGTTTTCAAAACTATTAGTGGAAAAGGAAACGGTTTATATACTGTAACAGCTGATTTAACTATCAAATCAATAACAAAACCAATTACTTTTGATATAACAGTTAAAGGAAACACAGCAACTACTACATTAAATGTAGACAGAACAAAATATGATATCAAATACGGTTCTGGTTCATTTTTCTCAGACTTAGGAGACAAAACTATTAGTGATGAATTTGAATTAAAAGTAAACTTAGCTTGGTAAGAATCAAACTATAAAAACAAAAAAAGCCAGAATATTTAACTATTCTGGCTTTTTCATTTTAACTGTGTTTTATTATTTAGAAAGTGGTCCTGCCGATTTTTTTTCTAAAATACTCTTTTCTTCTTTTACTAAAACCGTTCCTTTAATTCGTAAAGCCACCATTCCGTTTTCTTTATTAACCGCATTAGTATCAACTGTAATTGTTTTACTAATAGGCCCTGGATTCATATTGTATTGTACTTCAATAACACCTGTTTTTCCTGGAGCAATTGGCTCAGTTGGTTTAGTAGGCACCGTACATCCACAGCTGCTTTTCGCATCTTTAATAATCAATGGCATATCGCCTGTATTTGTAAATTCAAAAGTTCGTTTTCCTGAATCTACGCCTTTATAGACTTCACCATAATTAATGGTTTCTTCTTTAAATTCAATTTTTGCACCACTTTGTGCATAAGCTGATAAACTGGTTATCATTAAACCTAAAATAAATACTAATTTCTTCATTTTTATATTAATTTGAGAATTGTAAAAATATGTTATTTAAACTAATTAACAAAAAGTAAATACATTTTTTTTATTCTGTTTTATATAATTACTTTTGCAGATACAATTCAAAAAGTATACCAAAAGACGCAAAAATTTACAATTAACAAAATATAAATGATACCAGCCCAATTTGACGCCAAATCCGTAGAACAAAAATGGTACGACTATTGGATGAAAAACAACTATTTTCATTCTACTCCAGACCATCGTACACCTTATACTATTGTAATTCCTCCACCAAATGTAACTGGAGTATTACATATGGGACATATGTTGAATAACACCATTCAAGATGTATTAATTCGTCGTGCACGATTAAAAGGTTTTAACGCGTGTTGGGTGCCTGGTACAGACCACGCCTCTATTGCTACTGAAGCAAAAGTAGTTGCGAAATTAAAATCGGAAGGCATTAATAAAGCAGATTTAACTCGTGAAGAATTCCTAAAACACGCATACGATTGGACTGACAAATACGGTGGAACAATCTTAGAACAACTAAAACAATTAGGATGTTCTTGTGATTGGGACCGTACAAAATTTACTATGGATCCAGATATGTCTGCTTCTGTAATTCGTTCATTTGTAGACTTATACAATAAAGGACTTATTTACAGAGGGTACAGAATGGTAAACTGGGATCCAGAAGCAAAAACAACATTGTCTGACGAAGAAGTAATTTTTGAAGAACGTCAAGGAAAATTATATTACATCAAATATCAAATTCTCGACGAAGAAAATACCCAAAACCCAACACCCAATACCCAATTTCTGGTAGTTGCTACTACTCGACCTGAAACTATTTTCGGAGACACTGCTATTTGTATCAATCCAAATGATGAAAGACATTTCAATTTAAAAGGAAAAAAAGCAATTGTGCCTATTTCTGGAAAAGTAATTCCAATTATTGAAGATGAATATGTGGATTTAGAATTCGGTACAGGATGTTTAAAAGTAACGCCAGCTCACGATGTAAACGATAAAACTTTAGGTGACAAACACCACTTAGAAATCATTGATATATTTAATGAAGATGCCACTTTAAACTCGTTCGGATTGCATTATGAAGGAAAAGATAGGTTTGTAGTTCGTGCAGAAATTGAAGCAGAATTAACTTCAATTAATGCTTTAGATAAAGTAGAACAATACACTAACAATGTAGGAACTTCTGAAAGAACAAAATGCGTTATCGAACCGCGTTTATCTGATCAATGGTTCCTTAAAATGGAAGATTTAGTAAAACCTGCCATTCACGCGGTTTTAGAATCTGACGAAATAAAATTATATCCAAATCGTTTTAATAATACTTACGCACATTGGTTAAATAACATTCGCGATTGGAATATTTCTCGTCAATTGTGGTGGGGACAACAAATTCCTGCCTATTTCTACGGAGATGGAAAAGAAGATTTCGTTGTAGCTGAAAATATTGAAGAAGCATTAGTATTAGCTCAACAAGCAACAAACAATAAACAATTAACAACAAACGATTTACGCCAAGATGCTGACGCACTTGATACTTGGTTCTCCTCTTGGTTATGGCCAATGGCTGTTTTCGGTGGAATTATGGATCCAGAAAATGAAGATTTTAAATATTATTACCCAACTAACGATTTGGTTACAGGTCCAGATATTTTATTCTTTTGGGTAGCGCGTATGATTATTGCAGGTTACGAATACGCCGATGCAAAACCATTTAAAAATGTATATTTAACAGGATTAGTTCGTGATAGTCAAGGACGAAAAATGTCTAAATCATTAGGGAATTCTCCTGAACCACTTGGTTTAATTGAAAAATTTGGAGCTGATGGTGTTCGTGTAGGATTATTATTAAGTGCGTCTGCAGGAAATGATATTTTATTTGATGAAGAATTATGCAATCAAGGAAAAGCGTTTACCAATAAAATTTGGAATGCATTTAAATTGATTAAAGGTTGGGAAGTTTCTGAAACCATTCCACAACCTGAATCTTCAAAAGTAGCAATCGAATGGTATGAAGCAAAACTGCAACAAACCTTATTAGATATTGAAGATAACTTTGAAAAATACAGATTATCTGAAGCTTTAATGGCAACCTATAAATTAGTTTGGGACGATTTCTGTTCTTGGTTCTTAGAAATGATTAAGCCAGCTTATCAACAACCGATTGACAAGGCTACTTTCGACAAAGCAATTGAAATGTTAGAAAATAATTTAAAATTATTACACCCATTTATGCCTTTCTTAACTGAGGAAATTTGGCAACATATTACAGAAAGGACACCAGAACAAGCGCTAATTGTTGCTGAATATCCGAAAATGACTTCTGTAAATTCAAAATTAATTGCTGATTTTGATTTTGCCACGGATGTTATTTCTGGAATTAGAACGATTAGAAAAGATAAAAACATTCCATTTAAAGAAGTAATTGAATTACGTGTAGTAAATAATGAAAAAGCGTCGAATTATTTCGATTCAATCATTATGAAATTAGGAAACATTGCTGATTTAAAATATGTAACTGATAAAGTAGACGGTGCCTTATCGTACCGAGTAAAATCTAACGAATATTTCATTCCAATCACTGGAAACATTGATGTAGAAGCAGAAATTGCAAAATTAACGGAAGAATTAAATTACACGAAAGGATTCTTAAGATCCGTACAAGGTAAATTATCTAACGAAAAATTTGTAGCGGGTGCACCAGAACAAGTAATAGCCAACGAACGCAAAAAAGAAGCCGATGCTTTAGCAAAAATTGCAACGATTGAGCAAAGTATTGCTGGATTGAAGTAAAATATTTATTAAAAGTAAAAAGCCGATTTTCTTATGAAAATCGGCTTTTTTTATTTGTATTATTATCAATTTCTAATCATTCATAGAAATTAAAAACTCTTCGTTGTTTTTGGTACGCTTGATACGAGATTCGATAAATTCCATTGCTTCTACTGGATTCATATCCGATAGATATTTACGTAAAATCCACATATGTTGTAACGTTGATTTATCTAATAATAAGTCATCACGACGCGTACTTGAAGAAACCAAATCGATAGCTGGAAAAATACGTTTGTTAGATATTTTTCTATCCAATTGTAATTCCATATTACCTGTTCCTTTAAATTCTTCAAAGATAACTTCGTCCATTTTAGAACCGGTTTCTGTTAATGCAGTGGCGATAATACTTAACGAACCACCGTTTTCAATATTACGAGCTGCTCCAAAGAAACGTTTAGGTTTTTGTAATGCATTCGCATCTACTCCTCCACTCAATACTTTTCCAGATGCAGGTTGACAAGTATTATAGGCTCTTGCTAAACGTGTAATCGAATCTAATAAAATCACTACATCGTGTCCGCATTCTACCAAACGTTTTGCTTTTTCCAAAACAATGTTTGCTACTTTTACGTGACGGTCTGCAGGTTCATCAAACGTAGAAGCAATAACTTCGGCACGCACACTACGTTGCATATCGGTAACTTCTTCTGGGCGTTCATCAATTAATAAAACAATTAAATATACTTCAGGATGATTCGCCGCAATAGAATTAGCAATATCCTTTAATAACATCGTTTTACCAGTTTTTGGTTGGGCTACAATCATTGCTCGTTGTCCTTTACCAATTGGTGAGAACATATCGATAATACGTGTAGATATAGATGTGTTTTTTCCTGATAAATTGAATCTTTCTTCAGGAAAAAGTGGTGTTAAATGTTCAAAAGAAACTCGGTCACGAATCACTTGTGGGTCGTGTCCGTTAATTTTTGATACGCGAACCAAAGGAAAAAATTTCTCTCCTTCTTTTGGAGGACGAACCACACCTTTGACAGTGTCACCCGTTTTCAATCCAAATAAACGAACTTGCGATTGAGATAAATAAATATCATCCGGAGAGGCCAAATAATTATAATCCGAAGAACGTAAGAAACCATATCCGTCTGGCATCATTTCTAAAACGCCTTCACTTTCAATAATTCCATCAAATTCAAAATCCGATTCTCTAAAGTTTTTGTTTCCGTTGTTTTTAGCAAACTTCGGATTGTTGTTCTTTTTGAAATTGGGATTGGTATTGGTTTTTTCTTGGTCTGTAGAATCAGATTTTATTTCTTCAGTAGTATTTTCTGAATTGTTTTCAACGACTTCTTTAGGTTGTTGGCTGTACGATTCAGATTTTTTTTCTGCATCTAAATCAAAAGAAGCAGCTTCTTTCTCTCTATTTGTAGGCTTTACAACCACTTTTTTTATTCGTGCGCGTTGCGTTTTTGTTTCATTTTCTGAAATAACACTATCGCTTTCAGTTTCTGCTTCTGTTTCTGCTTTAACTTTAGATACAGGAGTTAATTTTTTATCTGGTTTAGAAACTGGAGGCTGTGCTTCAGAGGTATTTTGTAAATCTAATATTTGAGTAATTAATTCGTCTTTTTTTAAAGTTTTGAATTTTTGAATATTAGCTACTTTGGCAATTTCTTGCAAATCAGAGAGTTTCATCCCTTTTAATGTAGATGTGTCAAACATAAATGTTGATTGATTTTTTTAATCTTAATATAATAAAAAAACTGTGATGAGATTTTTTTGCTTTTTTAAAGTATCGTATATGAAGTACTTACGATTATTTGATGCAATAATACGAATATTTTATTATAAAACAATAGTTTTTTAAAAAAAGAAAACTTATTTTTGTTGTTATAAAAATTAAAAATGTTACAAAGAATTCAAACGATATATTTGTTACTGTGTATGCTGATTTCAGGTGTGCTTCCTTTTTTTATTAAAATTTGGACAACTGAAAGTAAATTAGACGTATACGCGAATTCCAATACAATATATATAGGATTGTTTTTGATTTCTGCAATTTTAGCAGTTCTAAGTATTTTTAGTTTCAAGAAAAGACAAAACCAGTTTGTGTTAAACAGACTGAATATGATATTAAACTTTATTATAATAGGATTATTAGTATATCATTCACTAAGTCTATCTGGAGAAGCGAAAGTTTCTGAGAAGGGTATTGGGATGCTTCTACCAATTTTTTCTATCGTTTTTCTTGCTTTGGCTAACAAAGCAATTAAAAAGGACGAAGATCTCGTAAAATCTGTGGACAGAATACGATAAACCTATCATCTTAGCTTATTAGTGCGTAGAAAATCCGTTTTGAGAAATCAAAGCGGATTTTCGTTTTATATGAGTTTGGGTTCGAATACTTCTGTTAATTAATATTGTTGGCTTCGAGTGCCTCAGCTCACTTATTTATTGTTGGCTTCGAGTGCCTCAACCAACAATGTAGTAGTTTTGATTAAATATCCTGGTAACCGTAAATTAATATACTGGTAGCTGAGGCTCTCGAAGCTACTTATCCCCTATTTCAATAACCTCTAAATTCTGAATTTTATCTCCATCAATTTCAAATCGTAGCATCGTTCGTTTCTGATGAAATCCTGAAATGCCTGCTGCACCTGGATTCATATGCAAACAATTGAGTTTTTTATCGAACATTACTTTTAATATATGTGAATGTCCGCAAATAAATAACTTAGGTGGATTTTGAGTAATTTCCTCTCGAATAGCTGGACTATATTTTCCAGGATAGCCTCCAATGTGGGTAATCAATACATCCACACCTTCACATAAAAATCGATTATTTAAAGGGAATTCCAATCGTGCTTCGTGATTGTCAATATTTCCAAAAACAGCACGTAAAGGCTTTAAGTTTTTAATGGTATCAGTAACTTTTAAATCGCCAATATCTCCAGCATGCCATACTTCATCAGCTAATTTTACATATTTTAATATTGTATCATCAATATGACTGTGCGTATCAGAAAGGAGTACTATTTTTTTCATATCACAAAAGTAATAAATTAATAGTTTTTTTGAATACTAAATAATTTGAATACAGTTTTGTAAAATTTTACTTTTTTAAGTCTGTTTTTTTTGTAATTTTATAAATTATTAAAAAATCATATAAATGAAAAAATTATTTAAAAAATTTATCTATTTAATAGTAGCATGTATAACAGTAGTTTCATGTAGTAGTGATGATAGTGAAACACCTAACGCTCAAGAGCCAATTCCTTTCAACAATAATGAAAACAAATTTGTTGGTACATGGCAATATATGGAAACACCCCATTCATCTGGAGTTGGAGGTCCAACTAGTTTTTACAAATCTTATTTTACTATTAATTCGGACAGAACGGCTGCAACAGGTTTTAATGAATTTATTACAGCTACACAAAATAATTCTAGTTTTGATAATCGTACTTTTTCGGCAACTGCAACAACATATACTTTTACTTTGCCAAATGGTACTCAAGAAACAGGTAATTATGAGTTTATTGATCTTACACATATTAAAATGTATTCCCCAGGAAGTACTACTTTATTTAGAATTTATACTAAGCAAAATTTAAATGCTAACGAAGTAAAATTGATTGGCAAGTGGCAGTATATGGTAACACCCCACCCTTCTGGGCTTGGAGGTCCTACAAGTTTTTACAAAACTTATTTCATATGTAATGCTGATAAAACGTCTGTAAGAGGTTTTAGTGAATTCATTACATCCACACAACAGTTTTCTGGATCTGAATTTTGTACGTGGTCTGCAACTGGGACAACTGGGACATGGACTTTACCAAATGGCACCCAAGAAACTGGCAATTATGAATTTATTGATGCTACACACGTTAAAATGTATCAAACTGGAAGTACATCATTTACAATTTATACCAAGCAATAAGTTAGTTGTTAAATAATACCAAACCCTTAAGTATATTTAAATTAAGGGTTTGGTATTATTTTTTTATGTAAAAGTAAATTAAGTAAGACTTTACATTAATTTATTCTTCGTAACTTTGTTGTATAAATCAAACACATTGAGATACTTCATTGAATTTGCATATAACGGAAAAGAATATTTTGGGTTTCAAATACAACCTAATGCCATTTCAATACAAGAAACTTTAGATACCTCTTTATCTTTAGTACTTCGAGATAAAATTGAAATTGTGGGTGCAGGACGAACAGATTCTGGGGTGCATGCTAAACAAATGTTCGCGCATTTTGATACAGAAATTGAATTTGATATTCCTACTACCATTCAAAAACTAAATTCTTTTTTACCAAAAGATATTGCCATTTTTAATATTATTGAAGTTCAACCTAATGCGCATGCTCGATTTGATGCCACGAGTAGAACATACGAATATCACATTACTACATTTAAAGACGTTTTTAACGCTGATGGCAGTTGGAAAGTACATCATAATTTAGATTTAAATTTGATGAATGACGCCTGCAAAATTCTATTTGACTATATTGATTTTGAATGCTTTTCTAAAATTCATACCGACGTGAAAACCTTTAATTGTAAAATATCAGAAGCACATTGGCAACAAAACGGAAATCAGATTATTTTTACCATTACTGCCGATAGATTTTTACGAAATATGGTACGTGCCATTGTTGGAACTCTAATAAATGTAGGTATTCATAAAACATCTTTATCCGACTTTAGAACTATTATTGAAAGCAAAAACCGAAATAATGCTGGTTTTTCTGTTCCTGCACACGGATTGTATTTAACAAAAGTAAAATATCCGTATATTTAGCCTTCAAAAAACTATAAGCCAAATGAGCGTTTTAAAATCATCCTCTTTTAAAAAATTAATGCAATATGCCATTCCTTTTAAAAGCAAACTTTTTTCAGTTGCTTTTTGGGCAATATTTTTGGCCATTGTTGCGGGCTTACGACCTTTATTGTTAAATATTACTATTGATAAATATTTTGTAAATGCCAGTAAAGAAACAAATGTTATTCAGGATTACTTTTTAAACCTAATTAGCAATATATTAATCGAAGGTAATGCTACATACAATATAAAAATATTAGTAGCCATTATGTTTATCATTCTTTTATTAGAAGTTGTAGCGCAATACTTTTTTGTATTCACTTCCAGCTGGCTTGGACAAGATATTGTGAAAGCCATTCGAGAAAAATTATTTACGCATTTAGCCAGTTTCAAAATTAAATATTACGATAACGAGCCTGTTGGTAAGTTAATTACGCGTTGTGTATCGGATATTGAAAATATTGCAAGTATATTTAGTCAAGGTTTGTTTATGATTATTAGCGATGTCTTAAAGATGCTAATCGTACTGATTTTTATGTTAGTAATCAATTGGAAAATTACTTGTATCGTATTGCTAATTATGCCAGTAATTCTAATCGCTACGAATATTTTTAATAAAAAAATGAAAGTCGCTTTTAACGAAGTACGAAATGAAGTGGCCAACTTAAACACCTTTATTCAAGAACGATTAACAGGAATGAAAATCGTGCAATTATTCAATAGAGAGAAAATTGAATTAGAAAAATTTAAGGAAATCAATCACAAACACAACAAAGCTTGGTTAAAAAACATTTTATACAATAGTATTTTCTTTCCAATTGCCGATATTGTTTCCAGTATTACATTAGGATTAGTAGTATATTTTGGTGCCCTATTTATTATTAATGGCGACACCACTACCAGCGTAGGACAACTTATTTCTTTTAATATGTATATTGCTATGCTATACACGCCGTTACGCCAAATTGCTGATAAATTTAATGTGATGCAAATGGGAATTGTGGCAGCAGACCGAGTTTTTGAAATTTTAGAATCGAATTCAGAAGTGCAAGTCAACGGAACAATTGATGCGGATACATTTAAAGGAAACATACTTTTTGATAACGTGCGATTTGGTTATTTAAAAGATGAAGAAATTTTAAAAGGCATACATTTAGAAGTAAAAGCTGGTGAAACAATTGCTATTGTTGGAGCCACTGGTGCCGGTAAAACAACAATTATTAATTTACTAAATCGTTTTTACGAAATAGATTCTGGGAAAATTTTAATTGACGACATCAACATTAATGAATATACGCTTGATAGCTTAAGAAATGAAATTGCAATGGTATTACAAGATGTATTTTTGTTTGCCGATACCATTTATAATAATATCACCTTATTCAACACCTCCATTCAACGTGAAGAAGTTTATGAAGCTGCCAAAAAAATTGGCATTCACGATTTTTTAATGTCGTTACCAAACGGATACGATTATGATGTAAAAGAACGTGGTGTTATGTTATCGTCTGGACAGCGTCAACTAATTGCTTTTTTACGAGCGTATATTAGCAATCCAAGTATACTAATTTTAGATGAAGCCACTTCATCAATAGATTCTCATTCTGAAGAATTAATACAAAAAGCAACCCAAACCTTAACACACGGAAGAACGTCAATTATTATTGCACATCGTTTGGCAACTATTGTAAATGCGGATACCATTTTAGTAATGGATAAAGGAATAATTGTAGAAAAAGGAAAACATAAAGAATTATTACAAATTGAAAACGGATTTTATAAAAAGTTATACGAAGCCCAATTTGAGAAATCGGAAAATAGAATTTAGAGTATAGAAGATAGACTTTTGCCTTACGCCTTTTCCCTAATACCTAATGCCTTTTCCCTATTTACTAAAAAAATACTTAAAAAATAAATAAATATTTACTAATTTCGCAACAAGAAAATTAAGATACAAAACACAAAAGAAATGAAATACGATATTATAGTTTTAGGAAGTGGTCCTGGTGGATATGTTACAGCAATTAGAGCCTCACAATTAGGATTTAAAGTTGCCGTTATTGAAAAAGAAAATTTAGGTGGTGTATGTTTAAATTGGGGTTGTATTCCAACAAAAGCCTTACTAAAATCTGCTCAAGTTTTCGATTATTTAAAACACGCTGCCGACTACGGATTAAAAGTAGATAACGTAGATAAAGATTTCAACGCCGTGGTTGCCCGTTCACGTAATGTGGCTGGCGGAATGAGCAAAGGTGTTCAATTCTTAATGAAAAAAAATAAAATTGATGTTATTAATGGTTTTGGAAAAGTAAAACCAGGAAAGAAAATTGATGTAACTGCCGCTGATGGAAAGGTTACAGAATATTCTGCTGATAACATTATTATTGCAACTGGTGCACGCTCTCGTGAATTGCCAAACTTACCACAAGATGGTGTAAAAGTAATTGGATACAGACAAGCAATGACATTACCAACGCAACCAAAATCTATGATTATTGTAGGTTCTGGAGCAATTGGAGTGGAATTTGCACATTTTTATAACGCAATGGGAACACAAGTTACTATTGTAGAATTTATGCCAAATATTGTTCCTGTTGAAGACGAAGACATTTCAAAACAAATGGAACGTTCTATGAAAAAAGCAGGTGTTACTATTATGACAAATTCATCTGTAGAGAAAATTGATACAACTGGAAAAGGCGTAAAAGCAACAGTAAAAACAGCTAAAGGTGAAGAAGTTATCGAAGCTGATATTTTACTTTCTGCAGTTGGTATCAAAACTAACATTGAAAACATTGGTTTAGAAGATGTAGGAATTGCTACTGACAGAGATAAAATTTTAGTAAACGATTTCTATCAAACTAATGTTCCTGGATATTACGCCATTGGAGATATTACTCCTGGTCAGGCTTTAGCACACGTGGCGTCTGCAGAAGGAATTTTATGTGTAGAAAAAATTGCAGGTTTACACGTAGAAGCATTAGATTACGGAAA